>JAURGZ010000071.1 GCA_030833525.1 Bacteroidota bacterium
TCACCTCGAGCAGGGACAAAAGCCCGCCCATGTTGTTTTGGTAATACTTCAGGGGCTCAGCCACACTTTCCCCAACGGCTTTGAAGGCGGCGAAGTGAATGGTAGCCTCGATGGCCTGTTCTTGAAAAATGCGCTCGAGCAACTGGACATCGCAAACGTCCCCTTGAATGAAGGTGGGTCTATAACCGATGAGTTGGGAAATGCCATCGAGCGCCGATAGGCGAGAATTCGATAGGTTGTCGAGCAAGATGGGTTCGTACCCGGCTTCGTGCAAACAAACAGCGGTGTGGGAACCGATGAATCCCAAGCCACCCGTAACCAAAATGCGTGAACGCGGCATGGAACAAAGGTAGCCACCTGCACCTTTCCTTAACCAAAGCCTTTGGTATGTACAATAAAAAAAGCCCCGAGTGATCGAGGCTTATCGGCTGCATCCGAGGGGTGATTAGAAGGTTTCGTTGCCGAATTGAATGACCGTAGTCGGGAAGTCGCCCTCTAAGAAATAGATGTCGAAAGAACGGTTGGCTTTCATGCGCAATCCAGCAGGGATGATTTCTTCAGCGTTTTGGAAGGCAATCAATTTGCCGTAGCTATCGACGATGCTGTAGTATTGGATACCATCGATGTCGACCAAGGTACCGCCGGGTTGGAAGTGGAAAACGTGAGATTCGAATTCCACCTGGCTTTGGTTCCAGTCTACGTTTTGGATCATGAAGTTAGACTGGTTGTAGGGGGTCTGTACGCGCCGGGTACTGTTGGTGCAGATGGTTTTTCCGCTCAGCAAGGCTTTGTCTCCTTCCAAAGTGGAAGTATTCTCTTTTTGGCAAGCGCCGAAGGCGAAGGTGACGAAGATCAAGGTGAAAATGGATGCAGCTTTCATGGTTTTGTTTGTTTTTGAATGTGGTACGTGAATGTTCTATAGGCTAAAGCACAAAACCGGGCCTTATCCCCCAAATAAATTTGAAAATTTTTGAAAAAAATTCAAACAATAGAATTTCAATGAATTAGAACCGAAATTTTTTGCAAAAAATTGAACCTATGACCATTTTTTTTCGCAAAAATTTCAAATAAAAACAAGCATTTTAAGTATTTATAATTAGTTAATTTTTTCACGGGCCTATACGCACAAAAAAAGTCCCGATGACTCGGGACTTTATCAGGGTTAAGATGGGGGTGCTTTACTTGTTGGCACCCATGAATTCGATGGCCACGGTCTTGAGCAAGCTGCTGCCATCCATGATGCGGAACTGGGCGCTAACCTTTCCCAAGTAGATGTCTTGCATCAAGTTTTGGCTGCTGGCCTGCAAGGTTACCGTTTGAGAGATCATGGCAGGGGCTTCTATTTTGCGCTTGAACAAGCCCATGGAGTACTGCAAACTGTCTGCTTCTTCTACGATGGGGAATAAGTCTAACTCGGGGCAGATCGCGCCTACCTGGCCTTGGATGAACTGGAAGCGTGACTTGTAGAAGTTGGGGTTGATTTCAGAACGCTCCACCAAAAGAGAAACTTTGGCGGTGTCATCGTACACGGTCTGAATCAGCGTGGGTACTCCAGACGTGTAGTGGATTTCAGTGACCTTCAAGTAACCGTCCAAGGTATAATCGGTTACGGGGCCGGTGGTGGTGCTGTAGGCATTGGAGATGCCGTTAGCGGCGTTGGCTGACCAATCCATGTTCAAGTCGACATTGGCATTGGATGCGTTTGATGACGATGCAGGATTGGAAACCAAAGCTTCTTTTTCGCAAGAGGCAAAAGCCATAGACACTGCAGAGATCAGGACGAGGGATTTGATTGAGTTTTTCATATTTATATATTTTTAATTTTTTACTTTTTGGTGCTGTTTTGTTTTTTGTTGCTGTGTGAACTGTCGTTCCGAATATGTAAGCACCAAAAGGGGGTATATCCCCCCAAAAATTTTCAGAGAATTTTTTGAAAAAACCATAAATAATTGAAAATCAATGAAATAAAATCTTGCAATTTTTCAAGGGGTGCGCATTTTGTGCAGCTACTTTTTTGAAAAATGCAACAAAACATGAAACAATTCATGTTTTCAAATAATGCGCCGGAAGAATGAATTACCTTCGGGACATGAAGAAAGCCATGCGGTATTCGTTCGTGGGGGCTTTGGTCTTGCTGGCACTCAGCGTAGCGTTTAAAGTCTTTCAGCTTCAAGGGGCACCCACCCTATTGCTCATGGGTACCTTGAGTTTGGGCTTGGCCCTTAGCCTCTGGTTGATAGGGCGCGTGTTTCGCTGAGAATAGAAGTGCAAGCGATGTCCTGTGGTCGGGTCCAGGGTGCCAGATTTGTACCAGAGTTGAAGGGGGTCTACTAAGACCGGGAAAAGAGGGAAATCATCTCTTGATCAGCTGCAATCCAAATTCTACTTGGATTGGCGCGGAAGCAAGGCAGCCGTGATGAATGCAAGCAGAAATAGGAGCAACCAGAAGGCGTCTCCCAAGCGATTGTACAAGGTGTTCGAGGGATGGGCGTACAAGGTTTGGGTGAGGGCGTCTCGGGTATTGTATTCGCTGGCCTGAACGACCCGGCCCAGGGGATCGATAAACCCGCTAATGCCGGTATTGGCAGAGCGGGCCACCCATTGGCGCTGTTCGATGGCGCGAAGGCGACTGAAGTCAAAGTGCTGCCTATGCCCATCGGTGAAGCCCCACCAAGCATCGTTGGTTACAACTGCCAACCACTCGGCCCCGTCATGGACAAAATCGCGCACGTAATCGCCGTATATGCTCTCGTAGCAGATGATGGGCGCAACTTTGTGCTCTTTTCCCAGGGCCTGGGCTTGCGGGTTCTTTCCCAGGGTACCGGTGCTCGAATTCTCATCAAGGCTGATGGCTAAGCTTTCCAAGAAGGGCAGTACCTGGACAAAGGGCAGTTGCTCGGTGCCGGGTACGAGTTTGCTTTTGTGGTAGAGTTGGGAGCTGTCGCGGTCTGCAAAGTAGATGGCTGAGTTGTGGGGAATGTACCAATCGCGCACCACTCCTTCGGGGGCGTCTTTGAGCGCGCCCGCAGGGCGCGCGGCAGGAAGCGGTTTTTCGGCCGATTGGTACCAATCAACGGTCTGGGCCCCGCTCAGGATTTGCAGGTCTGTTGGCCAGTCGAATCGCTTGAGGCAAGAGCGCCAAAAGCGAATTTGGGGATCGGTTTCCCGGTATTGAGGTTCGATCCAGCCGGTGAGAGCGGTTTCGGGCAATAGGAGCCAGTCGCTATTGGGGTCAATCGCCGATTCGGCCAGCAAGGCCATGTCTTCGTTGAGGACTTCAGGGCTGCGGTTGAATTTCTCGTTCCAAGGGTCGTAATTGGGTTGAAGTACGGTGACTTGAAGGGCTGTGCCTTCTTGGGGTTCTGTTCTATAGGAGAGGACTAGGCCGAGCGCAGCGAGGCCGGCGAGGGCGGTAGCGGCCGGCTGGCGCCGGCCGCGAAAGATCCATAGATTCAGCAGCCATACCCAGGCTGATCCGCCCAGGGTTCCCGTGATCTCATACCACTGGGCCATCCAGATGTTGCGTCCCCAGCCGTTACCCAAAGAGAGCCAGGGCCAAGATAGATCCCATCGGTGGTGGGCAAATTCGTAGATCAACCAAAGTGCGGGTAGGATGAGCAGGGCAGCAGCGGGCTTCTGGTCACCTTTATATATAAAGCGGGTGATGGGTCGGTACAGCGCGAAGGGAAGCACCATGAACAAGCTGTTTAACACGAGCATAGCCACGGCTCCTACGGGCGATGAGTTCCATACCCACCAGGTGGTGCTGAGGTTGGCCCCCAGAAACATGAGGTACCAGCCGCCAAAACGAGCGGCAGGATCTTGGATTCGGCGTTCCCACTCGAGCATGGGTATCAATTGCAGGGCCGCGGCTGCTGTACTGACCCAGCGAAGGGCCTCGGCGTCTAGGCACCAAACCAACCACCACAGCAGGGTGGGCAGTAACACTAGCAGCCAGGAGGGGATTTTTTCAGTCTTCATCGCTGGGGGTTGCGGCGTCCAATCCTTCCAAAACTACCACAAATTCCCCTTTGGGTGCGCGGTTGCGAAAATGGGCCGCAACTTCAGCTAAGGTTCCGGTAACGGTCTCTTCAAATTTCTTGGTAAGCTCGCGCGATACACTCACCCGGCGCTGCTCGCCCATGAACTCGATCATTTGCTCCAAGGTTTTGAGCAGCTTGTGAGGGCTCTCGTAAAACACCAAGGTGGAAGGTTCCTCGGCCCATGATTTGAGCTTGGTTTGCCGACCTTTTTTCTGTGGAAGAAAACCTTCGAAAGAGAAGCGGTGCAGGGCAAATCCGCTTTTGATCAGGGCCGGCACAAAGGCCGTAGCACCGGGCAACACTTCCATCTCAATGCCGCGCTCGCCTGCGGCTCGCGCCAACAAAAAGCCTGGATCAGAAATTCCCGGCGTTCCCGCATCAGAAATCTGGGCAATCTGAGCCCCGTTTTCCAATTCGCGCAAAATGCCTTCCAAGCGCCCGTGCTCGTTGTGCTGATGAAAACTCTCCAGGCGGGTTTCAATTTGATAATGGTTTAACAACACCCGGCTGGTGCGGGTATCTTCGGCCAAAATCTTGTCAACCGAGCGCAGCACCTCTACTGCCCGGTAGGTCATGTCGCCCATGTTGCCTATGGGAGTGGGTACGAGGTAGAGTTTTCCTGAGCTCATATTGGGCTAAGCCGGGTTTTCGCGCGGTCTTTGGCAAATTTAACTATTTTCGAGGGCCATGATCGGAAACCGCATTTTGTTGCTTTCGCCCCACACCGACGACGGTGAATTGGGCTGCGGAGCCACCGTCTCCAAGCTCATTCGCCAAGGCAAAGAAGTGCATTATGCCGCTTTCAGCGCCTGCGAACAGAGCGTTCGCCCTGAGTTTCCGAAAGACATTTTGATTCACGAGGTCAAAGAAGCAACAGCTGAGCTGGGCATTGCCGCAGAAAATCTGCGCCTGTTTCGCTACGAAGTGCGCACTTTCAATTACCGCCGTCAAGAGATTCTCGATGACCTGATCAAGCTGCGCGAAGAGCTCAAGCCCGATACGGTATTGATGCCCTGCTTGCACGACATTCACCAGGACCACAAGACCATGGCCGAAGAGGCGCTGCGCGCCTTCAAGTTTGGCAATTTGTTCAGCTACGAATTGCCCTGGAACAACTTGAATTTCTCTACCGCTGCTTTTGAAGTGGTAGAAGAAGAAGATGCCCAGCGAAAGGTGGCCGCTTTGGCCCGTTACCGCAGCCAGGCCCATCGCCCCTATGCCAACGAAGAATTCTTGCGCGCTCAGCTGCGCATGCGCGGGGTGCAAGTAGCCCGCCACTATGCCGAGGCCTTTGAGACCATTCGTTTGGTGATGGATTGAGGCTTTGCGGCTAGGCTCACTTCGCACAATCGCGAAGGTTTACAAATGTTCCCAGAGGCTTTTGCTACTGGAGTCACCTTTTTGGGTGATTTTGAGAATCTCTTTGGGCAATCGCACCTTCAGGGTGTATTCGATGTGTTCGAAGGTCACCAAAACATAGGATTCGCCTGCCAAGTCCAGAATCTCAACCTCTTGGCCTTTCCAAGGGCCGTCTAGTACCTGGGCCTTGTCGCCAGGACCGAAATCTTCGTTGCCATCGAGTTGGGATACGTTGTACCCCTTTTCCAGCAATTCGCGAATCAGTTCAATGGTTTCGGGCCTGACTTTGGCGTCTTCCCCATTGTGCCGAATGAATTTCACCACCCCGGGAATGGGCAGTATTTGGTCGCGCTGGTTGGAGTCGGGGTGCACGAAAATGTAACCGTTGAACAGCGGCATATCGACCCATTTTTTGCGGTCAGACCATACGCGCAGGGTGCGCATCAGGGGCAAGTAATGTTCAATTTGGTATTTGGTCAGCCAATCGCTCACCTTTTTCTCCTGCCGGCTGCGGGTATAGATGAGTTTCCAGGTATCGCTGTTTTCGCTTTCGGGCATGGCTCAAGACAGACGTTTACGGGCTTGGTGAAATTCGCCTTGCAGTCGAGCGATGATATCTGCCACCGGTTCAATGCGGTGAATCTGAGCCGAAACTTGGCCAATTTCCAGCTCCCCTTCTTCCAGGTCGCCCTCAAACATGCCTTTTTTGGCACGGCCTCTTCCAAGTAGAAGGGCTAATTCTTCGGCCGATGCCCCCTGGGCGTAAGCCGCTTGAACGGCTTGCCAAAAAGGGTTTTTCAGCAATCGTACGGGAGTCAACTCCTTCAAGGTAAGCTGAGTGGCTCCGTCTCCGGCCTCTAGAATGGCCTTTTTAAAATGCTCATGGGCAGAACTTTCTTTGGCCGCCGCAAACAGAGATCCAATCTGAACCCCGTCAGCGCCCAAAGCCAGACAAGCCGCTATGGCCCCGCCGCTGGCTACGCCACCGGCGGCGATTAAAGGCAGAGAACGGTATCCGCCGGAGTTGAGCGCCTCGCGAACCTGGGGAATCAAACACAGGGTAGTCGTTTCCTCGCGCCCGTTGTGCCCGCCAGCTTCAAAACCTTCAGCCACAATGGCATCGACGCCCGCCTGGGCCGCTTTCAAAGCAAACTTGCTGTTGGAGACCACGTGCACCACGGTGATGCCGCGCTCCTTGAGCCA
>JAURGZ010000004.1 GCA_030833525.1 Bacteroidota bacterium
CTTCGCGATACGATTGTAAAAAGAGTGGAAAGCCCTGTTTCTCCCGTGGATCCTGCTGCTGACCGCGTCTTGGAAGACTGCCAGCAAAAATTGACGCAAGTACAAGCTGAACTCAATAAGCAGAATAAGCGCAATCAAGATATGCAAGACGAAATGGCCCAGCAAAAGAAGCAGTGCCAAGAAGCACTGATGCAAGAGGAAGACAAGCGTAAAAAAGCTGAATTGGCGCTGGAAGAGGCCAAGAATAAACTCAATGAAGTAGAACAAGAGCGCAATCGATTGGCTTATGAACTTGATCGTCTAAAAAATAGCGAAGGCAAATCTTGTCAAGAGCAAACACGCATGTTGGACAGCTTGTTGGCCATGGAACAAAAACGCAACCAGAATCTTACGGCTGAATTGTATAAAACCCGCAGCGAGCGCGACAAAGCAGTGGCTGATGCCCAAGCCTGTCAAAAGCAAAGCGAATCTTGCAACAAAACACTGGCTGAAGTCCAAGCCGAACGGGATCGTTTGAAAAAAGAGGTAGCCAATTTATCGGCTCAACTCGCCAATCCTACTGAGGATTGTACGCCCATTAAACAAAAGTTAGCCGAAACCGAAGCCAAGCTGAAGGCCGTAGAAGCGGATTTGCAGGCATCCAAATCCAAAGCGGCTGCTTGCGAATCAGAATTAGCGGTTGCTAAGAAAAAGGCCGCTGATCTGTCAGCTACTGTGTCGAATTTGGAGAAGCAAGTGGCCGATTTGAAAAATCAATTGGCCGCCGCATCTGGAGAAGATTGCAGTGCCTACAAGGCGAAAATTCAGAGTTTGGAAGCCCAGCTGGCAGCAGTAGAAGATTGCTCTCCTTACAAGAAAAAGGTCAGCGAATTGGAGGCTCAGTTGGCGGCAGTTGAAGATTGTGCTCCTTACAAGAAAAAGGCGGCTGATTTGGAGGCTAAGTTGGCACAATCGCAGTCTGATTTGGAGGCTCAAAAGAAAAAAGTGGCAGAATTGGAAGCCAAATTGGCCAATGGCGGCACGGGTGATGATGCTCAACAAATCAAAGCTGAATTGGAAGCGGCAAAGAAAAAGATCGCCAGCCTCGAAGCTGAAAATGCCAGTCTAAAATCAGAAAACGCACAGTTGGAAAGCGATTTGACTGCGGCCAAAAATCAGTACAACGCGGTGATGGCTGAATACGAAGTATGCAACAAGTCGGTTCAAGAATTGAAAACCAAATTGGCCAATTGCGAAAAACAATTGAAAGAGGCATCCAATAACGATAGTGATGCAGCGCTTCAAGAAGCCAAAGCCGAGATTGCCAAACTCAAGCAGACCCTGGCTCAAATGAATGCTGAGATTGCGTCTCAAAAAGAGACCATTGAGGCCTGCCAGAGCAACAATGCCGAATTGATGGATAAGCTCAAAGCCGCCCAGACCTTGAGTGAGAAATTGAAATCCCAGTTGCTCGAAGCCAACAAACAAATTCAGCAGCTTCAATCGCAGCTCGAGGAATGCAAAAAAGGGCAGGAGGCTATGCCACCTGCTGGTCCCGGAAGCGGTGGAAACTAATAAAAAAGGCCTCGTCATTCGGGGCCTTTTTCATTTCAATACTCCTTGAAAACGCAAGTTCAGACGCCGCCCGGTAAGATACTCGGGAACCCCATACCGGTTGTTGTTCAAATCCTTGACCCACGAATAGGCAATCACGTTGTTGATGTCTAGCAGATTGAATACATCCATCGATAGGAAACTCGAAGACAAGCCCAACCACTGATTCAACTTGCTATCGGCTTCAAGGGTTTTGCTCAAACCTAAATCGACACGGCGATATGGAGGTACGGCGTTGGGCGTGCTGCTGTAGCGGGCAGGACCATCAAGGTAGTAAGGCATGCCCGTTCCAATGATGATATTCAAATTGATGCGAACGCTTGGGTCACTGGGAAGTTCATCTTGAAAAACTGCTGCAAATTGCACGCGGCGGTCAGTGGGTCTGCGAAGCCAAGCAGAAAGGGTGTCTCGGCCAGTACTGGGGCTGATCCAACTCAACTGCTCCTTGCTTTGCATGATGCTCAAGGTGAACCAACTTTCCAAGCCTTCAATGAATTGACCGTTGATGCGGTTGTCCCAACCCCAGGCAAAGCCCTGGCCGCTATTGCTGGCGAAGTAGCGAATGCGCATGTTGTCATATAGGTAGGGAACAAGTTGGTTCAAGGTTTTGATATAAGCCTCAGAACTGAATTTAAAGGGACGGTTCCACAACAAGGTATACCGATCCATTCCCAGCAGACTATGCCAAGCTTCTTGGGCCTGAAGTTGGGTATTCAAGGCTCCATCAAAACCCCTCATTTCTCGGTAGAAGGGCGCTTGGTGATATGCCCCAAAGGCCAGTTTGATGACCACATCGGGTTTTTTGGTAGAATCGGGTCGGTTGCGGTTGTATGCTTGATTGGGCTCCCAGTTGAAATTCACGCGAGGCATGAACAAGGTTTGCTGGTTCAGGCTCCAATGCTGCACCCTGAAACCCGCGTTTAGCCAGATGTTTTGAGCCTTGGACAATCGCCAGCGGCCCTGCATGTAGGCACTCGAACGCAAGCTTTGAATGCTGTTGTTGGCTCTGACCAAAGGGTCAAGGAAGAGACTATCACGCAAATAGCCGAATTCAGATGTGTTGTAGCCTGCACTGTCGCTGTACATCCATTCAAAGAATCGATCATCGACCGATTCCCGGTTCAAGCGAATGCCGTATTTCCAACTGAAACGATCGGTGATTCGGCCAACCGTGCCCAGATGGCTCAGGTTGATGATTTGCGAGCGCAGCTGGTTCCTGCCATGGTCCAAATAGTAACCATAACCCAACGTTTTCAAGGGTTTTCCTAAGTTGGATGAGCCCAGGTCACGATCTAACTGATTCAAGAAATAGGCGCCTTCTACATCGAAGTATTCCTGTTCTTGAATGTGGGTCAGGCTGGCAATGAACTTGAACGATTGGCGAATGCTTGGCTTGTAATTGGCCGTAAATGCGCCCAATTGATATTGATAATCTAGGTTTTCGGCCCCGGCCATGTACACATCCAGTTGATACGCTTCGGTGACCGTTCCAAATTCGGTTTGACGACTCAAGGGCTTGAGCTCGAATCGGTTGGCAGCGGTATTGCCCAAAAATTGAAAATTCCAAAATGGGCTGGGTTTGTAGTCAATTTGAGCCTGAATGTCTCCAAATCGCATTCGATAGGTACCTTGGGTATTCAGTGATTTAGCCAACAGTGCATTGGAGAAAGTACGCCCGCCAATGATGGCCGCCCAGGGTCCTTTTTGGCCCTGAAAAGTGGCCGAATTCAGCATAGTGCCCATCAAAAACTGCCATTTACGGGCTTCGGGTTGTTTGTACGTGACGTCGAGAACCGAGCTCATTTTGTCTCCGTACTGGGGGTCGAATCCGCCGGCAGAGAATTTCAAGGAACCTACCAGGTCGGGGTTGATGAAGCTCAAGCCTTCCTGCTGGCCATTTTGAATGAGTTGGGGGCGGTAAATTTCAATGTCGTTGACGTAAATGAGGTTTTCATCGAAGTTTCCCCCGCGCACGCTGTATTGCGAGGACATTTCATTGTTGCTGCTAACCCCGCCCAAGGTCTTGAGCAAGGCTTCGAGCCCCCCGCTGCTGCTGACCGACAATTGAAAATCCCGCGGATTGATCTCGGCCATAAAAGGCGTCAACTGGCGCAAGGTAATTTCGACCGTGCGCATGTATTCCATGCCCATTCCTTCTTGAAGCGTATCCAATCGGGAAGAATGAAGGAATCGATGAGCCAGGATGCGCTGCCGGTCTTGCTCGGCATTTTTGTAAGCGAATACCAATAAGGGAGGAGCCTCAGCGATTTCGAACGAAATGAAGCCGACACTGTCGGTTTGCCCCAATATATGGCCCCATTCGTCTTCGAAAATGACCCCAATGAGTGGTTTGGGAGAGCCCTTTTGAAGGACCAAAGCAGAATAGGAATGAGTCGATTGACCCGTCAATGCGTGGCAGCCCAACAGGGCGAGGCAGAGCAGGAGCAAGCGATTCACTGAATAGGAAACGGCCCGAGGGCAGGCTTATTGTGTACGGCGCTTTAATTCGGCGATGGTTTCCACGGGATTGGCCGAACCAAAAACGGTGTTGCCGGCAACCAGAACATCAGCTCCTGCTTGGTGCAAGGCAGCGGCATTCTCTAAGGTAACACCGCCATCAATTTCAATTAAAGCATGCGCATTTTCCCGCTCAATCAGGGCTTTCAATGCCTTGATTTTATCATAGGTGCGTTCGATGAATTTTTGCCCGCCAAAACCTGGGTTTACGCTCATCAAACAAACCAAATCAGCGTCGGCGATGATGTCGCTGAGCACATCAACGGGCGTATGGGGGTTCAAGGCAATGCCTGCCTTCATGCCATGCGCTTTTATGGCTTGCAAACTGCGGTGCAAGTGGGTGCAAGCTTCATAGTGGACCGTCAGGGTTTGGGCTCCAGCCTGAGCAAAGTCAGCGATGTAGCGATCGGGGTCAACGATCATCAAGTGCACATCCAAATGTTTGGTGGCTACCTTCTGAAGGGATTTCAATACGGGGAATCCAAATGAAATGTTGGGAACAAAAACCCCATCCATGACATCGACATGGAACCAATCGGCTTGGCTTTGGTTGATCATTTGAAAATCGCGATCCAAATGGCCAAAATCAGCCGAAAGGATAGAAGGAGCAATTTTTGCAGGCATATAGCAAAGGTAGGTCAAAGCCCTTGCGCATGCACAACAGCTTGGACCAATCTCCAGGTTTCCTTGGCCTCTTTGGGGTCATGAACCCGCAAAATACCAGCACCCATTTGAAGGGCTAGAGCATGCAAGGCCGTGCTGCCGTTTAAGGCATGCTCTGGATTTGTGCCCAAGAGTTTGTATATCATGCTCTTACGGGATACTCCAACCAAAATGGGATAGGGCAGCTCAACCAATGCTGGTAATTGGGAGAATAATTGGTAGTTGTGATTCAGCGTTTTGCCAAATCCGAAGCCGGGATCCAGAACCAGAGGCCCCTCGAATCCTTTCAATCTGAGTGCTTGGGCTTTGTTGCTTAGGTATTGACTCACTTCCAACCCAACGTCCTGGTAATGCGGTGAATCTTGCATGTTGGCAATGCTGCCTTGTTTGTGCATGCCGATGTATCCCGTGCCGGGGTGTTCGAGCAACATAGGCCACATGCCTGGATCGTCTTCGCCGAACGAAATGTCATTCACCCAAGTGGCTCCGGCTAGCAATGCGTGCTTAGCGACTGAACTGCGAAAGGTATCGATGCTAATCGCTACGCTTGGACGTTCCTTGAGAATGCCTTCTATAATCGGAATTACGCGATCAACTTCTTCTTGGGCTGAAACCAAATCAGCCCCTGGTCTTGTGCTTTGCCCACCTATGTCCAAGGCATCGGCCCCTTCATCCAGCATGCTGAACCCCCTTTCGATGGCAGCTTCCTCGAAGTAGCGACTGCCTGAATAAAATGAATCAGGAGTGGCATTGAGAATGGCCAGAATCTGAAAGGGGGCTTTGCTAGGCATTATTTGACCGTTTCGTCGGGGTTGCCGACCATGTCTTCGGGTTTAACCCAAGCGTCGAATTGCTCATGAGTCAATAGACCCAACTCAATGGCCGCTTCGCGCAAAGTCTTGTCTTCCTTGTGAGCCTTCTTGGCAATTTTAGCCGCATTTTCATACCCGATGTGGGTGTTCAAAGCCGTAACCAACATCAAGCTTTGGTCAACCAATCTTTGAATGTTGGCCCGGTTGGGTTCAATGCCTTGGGCACAATTGGAGTCGAAACTCAAGCAAGCTTGACCCAGCAATCGCGCACTTTGCAACAAATTAGCGGCAATGACAGGTTTGAATACGTTCAGTTCGAAATGACCTTGAGTGCCTGCAAATGAAACTGCTACATCGTTGCCTAAAATTTGCGCGCAAACCATCGTCAAGGCTTCGGGTTGAGTGGGGTTCACCTTGCCCGGCATGATGGACGATCCTGGCTCGTTTTCAGGGATGAGAATTTCGCCAATGCCCGAGCGAGGACCGCTGCTCAGCATGCGAATGTCGTTGGCGATTTTAAAGGCGCTAACCGCCGCACGCTTGATGGCTCCATGCAGTTCTACCATGGCATCGTGAGCGGCCAAGGCTTCGAATTTATTGGCAGCAGTTACAAAGGGCAGACCGGTTTCTTTGGCGATCAATTGGGCAACCAATTCAGAATAACCTTTGGGGGTATTCAAACCCGTACCTACAGCAGTTCCACCCAGTGCCAATTCGGCGGCGGGTTTCAGAGCCTTGTTGATGGCATCAATGCCGTTTTCCAATTGAACCACATAGCCGCTAAATTCTTGACCCAAAGTCAAGGGGGTGGCATCCATGAAATGAGTTCGGCCAATTTTCACGATGTCCTTGAATTCCCTGGCTTTGTGCTTGAGGGTGGTTTTCAAGGCCTGCAAGCCGGGTAATGTATAATCAACCACTTGTTTGAATACGGCAATGCTCATGGCCGTAGGGAAGGTGTCGTTGCTGCTTTGGCTTTTGTTTACGTCGTCGTTGGGGTGCAAAACCTTTTTATCATCGGTCAAAGCACCACCGCTCAACACATGGGCGCGATTGGCAATGACCTCGTTGACGTTCATGTTGCTCTGGGTGCCGCTGCCGGTTTGCCAGATCACCAAGGGAAACTGATCGTTGAGTTTGCCTTCGAAGATTTCATCGCAGACTTGTGCGATGAGTTCCATTTTTTCTTTTGGCAACACGCCGAGCTCATGATTGGCTTGGGCGGCACACTTTTTCAATACCGCAAAAGCATGAATGATTTCCAGCGGCATGCTGGCTTCGGGTCCAATGCGAAAATTGTTTCGGCTGCGTTCGGTTTGGGCTCCCCAATAGGCGTTGGCAGGTACTTCTACCACACCCATGGTGTCGTGTTCAATGCGAAATTGGCTCATGGTTTCGCAAAAATACGCCGAATTGGGGAGCCCTGAAACCTATGGTTTGGCTTTCTGGATGCCATTTCCAACCAAAATCAAGGTGGAATAGCTGCGGGTTTGAGTGCGCACATGCAAGGTGTAGACCCCGGGTGCTAAATCATGCACCGGCAACTGCGTTTTGTTTTCATGGCTGGAGGATTCGGCAACCATGGCACCAGATATATTGTAGAGCTGAACGGCGATCATCGGTACATTGGATTCGACGTGCAATTGCTCGATGCATGGATTCGGGAAGGCTTTGATTGAAACTTGTTGGTCTCCTAACCATTCAATGCGCGTTTCGGGCGTCTGGTTCTGGGTTTGGTCGCAAGGAGCTTGCTGCGTGAAGGTCTTGATAATGGCCACCATTTGGTTGTTTAACAAATCACTGTTGTTCTCAACTCCCGTGGGTTTCAAATGACCGTTGCCAACCCCCGAATCGTCGTTGATGTATAGGTATTCGCCTCCCGTTGCAGCCGCTAGGTATTTCATGAGAAATTCAGTGCTTTGGTCGATGCCACTGGCCACAATGGGAACCAGTCGAATGCCTTTTTCGGCCGCTCTCCATGCGGCCAATCTCACGCGTTCAGCATCGGGTCCATCGTGCGGTGGGGCATCCAAAATCAAGAAGGCGATTCTCGCCAATGCATTAGGGCTCCAGCTCAATTCATCAATGGCTACCTCGAGGCCGTCGGCTACGGCTTCAGGGAAGTCGCCGCCACCTCCCGCTCCTTGTGCAAGCGTAAAGCTCAAGGCATCGTCGATTCGGTTGGTGAATGGATGCATGCGGGTGAGGTATTCATCGCCTCGATCTTTGTAGAACACTTGGCCGATTCGAACCGGGGAACAAGGTGCCAGGGCACTGGCTTGGGCCATGATGTCGGCGAGTTCAGCCTTTAAATAATTGATTTCATCACCCATGGACCCAGTGGCATCGACAATGAAAGCCAAATCCACTGGCATGAAAACCTCTGATTGTATGGGGGTTCGAAACGAATTCAATCCCTTTGTGGCGTGTCCCAAATGGGTCCAGGCCCCGTTTAACCATGCAAATACTTGCATTTTTTCGGTGATGGAATCAGCCATGAATGCATCAGCTTGAGAGCGGTAATTGGTTCTGGCTTTTCCATGCACTCGCCCCGATGCATCACGCAGTTCTATGGGTATATCGCTGTAGCTGTGGCTGGGTCCATTGATTTCAATGGTGATTCTATTGCCGATCAAATCCCAGCCCCAACGGGATTCATGGGCCCGAATGGCTTCTTGTTTGTGCAAGGTTTCGAATTCTTCCCAGTGGTCTAGGTCGCTCCATCTTCCTGCGGTTAGGACTCGGGCTGAACCGCTCGGACTGGCTACAGCAGCAAGGCTCTCGGGTTCTGGAACGGCTCGGCTCAGGCTGGGTATGTCATCCATCATGGCTGCACGGCCGTAGGCTAATTTGCCTTTGACGTCATCGCTTTCTGCCGCATCGCCAAAATCCCATCTTATGCTGTTGGTTTCGCTGAGGTGATCGGCCAGAGCCGAGTGGCGTTGCAAGCGGTTTGGCTCTGAAAGGGCAATGGATTTAACCTGCGCTGAACCCCTGGCAAGTCCTTGCTGGGTGTACAAGTCGTAGGTTCCCGCTTTCAATCGGGAAAAAGAAAATTCTCCAAAGGGCCCCAAAGGGCAAGAATCCAAGCAGTTTTCGCTGCCACTGTCTTTGGCATAGAGCCAACGCGAATGCGGTGAAACGGAAGCAGGGGATTTTGAAACAGGGCTGTTTCCCAGAAGCGCAAGGGAAATCAAGGTGCCCAACCATGTTTGTGTATTCATACGTGGCCTTAATGCAGCATTGTGCAAAAAGGTAAACGCCCATGTTCGGCATTCAAGCAATTCGCCCATGAGCATGAATTATCTTTGCCCCGTCATTATGCCTACGAAAAAGATGAACGACGCCTTGAGCTACCATGCTGACGGTCGTCCTGGAAAGATTGAAGTCGTATCTACCAAGCCTACCCAAACGCAATTGGACTTGGCCTTGGCCTATTCTCCTGGTGTGGCAGAACCTTGCTTGGAGATTGCGGCCAATAAAGAAGATGTTTACAAGTACACGGCCAAAGGCAATTTGGTAGCTGTCATTAGCAACGGTACTGCCGTATTGGGCTTAGGTGATATTGGTCCCGAAGCTTCCAAACCTGTGATGGAAGGGAAGGGCGTGTTATTCAAAATATTCTCAGACATCGATGTATTTGATATCGAATTGGATTGCAAAGACGTCGATGAATTCGTTCGCACCGTAAAAGCTATGGAACCCACTTTTGGCGGGGTAAACCTGGAAGACATCAAAGCTCCAGAAAGTTTTGAAATCGAGGAGCGATTGAAAGCCGAGTTGAACATTCCCATCATGCACGACGATCAACATGGAACGGCCATCATTTCAGGAGCCGCTTTGTTGAATGCTCTGAAGATTGTCGACAAGTCCATAGACTCCGTGAAGTTGGTGGTAAACGGGGCTGGTGCCAGTGCCATTGCTTGCTCCAAATTGTTCATTGGCCTGGGAGTGAAAAATGAAAACATCGTCATGCTCGATTCCAAAGGAGTCATTCGCAAAGACCGTGGGAATCTCGATAAGTACAAGGCGCAATTCGCGACCGACCGCGATTTGCATGAACTCAACGATGCTTTAGTGGGTGCTGACGTTTTCGTCGGCTTGAGCAAGGGCAATATATTGAGCCCTGAAATGATTTTGAGCATGGCCGCGAACCCCATTGTGTTTGCCATGGCCAATCCCGATCCTGAAATCAATTATGATATGGCCGTTTCTACCCGTTCTGACATTGTCATGGCTACGGGTCGCAGCGATTATCCCAACCAGGTGAACAACGTACTTGGATTCCCCTTTATTTTCAGAGGAGCCCTTGACGTTCGAGCCACCGCCATCAACGAAGAAATGAAGTTGGCGGCTGTTCGAGCCATTGCCGGTTTAGCGCATGAACCTGTGCCTGAAACCGTTATGATGGCTTATAACGACAATAGCTTGAGCTTTGGAAGGGAGTATTTGATTCCCAAGCCTATGGATCCTCGTTTGTTAACCACGGTGGCCCCCGCTGTGGCCAAAGCGGCTATGGAAAGTGGAGTGGCCCGTAAGCCCATCGAGGATTGGGATGCCTACAAAGCTGAATTGCGCCGCCGATTGGGAATGGACAGTGACTTTGCCGATCGATTGATGACCAAAGCCAAGAAATCACCCAAACGTGTGGTTTTCGCCGAAGCTGATAATGTTCAAATCCTCAGAGCCGCTCAAATTGGTGTGGCTGAAGGCATTTGTCAGCCCATTTTGATGGGAGTCGAGGAGAAAATTCGCGGTTTGATGGAGGAGAATAACATTGACATTCCCAGTGCCATCATTGTGGATCCCCGCATGGATGAAGCCAAGCGCCGGGCCTATGGAGCCAAACTGTTTGAAAAACGAGGACGCAGGGGCATGACTGAATTTGAAGCCGAATATGCCATGCGCAACCGCAACTATTTCGGATCCATGATGGTCGAGTTGGGTGAGGCCGATGCCTTTATTAGCGGTTTGACTCGCAATTATCCCATAGCCTTGAAGCCTGCCTTGGAATGCATAGGCATGGATGAAAGCAGCAACCGAGTTTCGGGCATGCACATCATGATGAGCAAGTCAGGCCCCTTGTTTTTCGCTGATACGACCGTGAACATTTCATACTCCGATGAGCAGTTGCATTGCATGATCATGAACGTGTACCAACGCGTGAAAGAGTTTCAAATTGAACCCAGAATTGCCTTGATTTCGTATTCGAATTTCGGTTCGAGCGGGGGAGAGAATCCGCAGCAGTTGCAACGGGTGTTGAAACGCATTCAGTTGGAGTATCCCGACATGAAAATTGATGGAGAAATGCAGCCTGTATATGCTATGAACGGCGATTTACGATTTAAAAACTACCCCTTCAATAAGCTTGGGAAAGAGGCTGCCAATACCTACATTTTCAGCCAATTGTCCTCAGGCAATTCAGCGTATCAACTGATGCGCGGCATGGGTGGAGTGAGTGCGATTGGACCTGTGTTGTTGGGATTCAAAAAGAGCGTTCATATTCTGCACCACAGCAGTTCGGTTCGTGAAATTGTGAACATGCTGGCCCTGGCGGTTACCGAAGCCCAAGACAAAGCTTAATGCATGGAATGCCGCTGGGTCGAATTCGGTAGCGAGGCTTATTTTCAAGCCTTAGCGCTGCGCGATGAAGTTCTGCGCAAGCCTCTGGGCCTGTCCTTTGATCCTGAAAGTCTGGCGCTAGAGAAGCACGATACCCATTTGGTGGGTCTCGTCCATGGCGTGGTGGTGGCTTGTTGCATTTTGACAGCAGCCGGACCTGATGCCAAAATGCGTCAAGTGGCTGTATCTTTTGAAAAACAAGGTCAAAAGCTGGGTCGATCCCTGGTGGAATTCTCTGAGCAGAAAGCCCGAGAGATGGGGTTTAAACGCATGGTATTGCATGCGAGAATGGGAGCAGTTCCTTTTTATCAACGGCTGGGGTATAGCATCGATTCTGAAGAATTCATAGAGGTTGGCATTCCTCATCGAAGCATGAGCAAATTGGTCGAAGGTTGACTCAGTCCTCTACGTGGACCTTATCTTTGTAGAGCATGCTAGACACCGTCGTAACCGTTGCGCAGTTCATCATGGCTTTGGGCCTGTTGGTGACCCTTCACGAATTGGGACATTACTTGGCCGCTCGCGCCTTTGGAATCAAGGTTGAAAAGTTCTACCTCTTTTTTGATGCATGGGGCTTCAAGCTCTTTTCATTCAAAAAAGGCGATACAGAATATGGCATTGGTTGGCTTCCCCTCGGCGGATACGTAAAAATCGCCGGAATGATCGACGAAAGCCTGGATAAGGACCAATTGGCCTCTGAACCTCAGTCTTGGGAATTTAGAAGCAAGCCCGCTTGGCAGCGTTTGATTGTCATGATCGGTGGGGTCGCCGTCAATTTGGTATTGGGCATCGCCATCATGATTGGCTTGACCTACAAACAAGGGGATCGATACCTGCCCATGTCGGCCATCAACGAAAAGGGTGGTGTATACGCCAACCCCATTGCTCGTACCTGGGATTTGCAAACCGGCGACAAGATTACAGCCATCAATGGCAAGCCATTGGAGCGTTTGAACGACGTCCTGGATGCCTCTTTCCTCATGGGGTCTGAGCGCAGCTTGACGGTTGATAGAAGCGGTCAGGTTCTGGAATTGGAGTTGCCCGCCAATGCCGAAGAGCAGTTGGGGGAACTGGCCCAAGGGCCATATGCTGAGTTGCCTTTGCTTTCGGCTCGATTGCCATTTACCGTGAAACAGGTGAGTGGCGGCACCGCAGCTGCCAAAGGAGGGTTGGAAGCGGGTGATCGAGTGTTTTCGATCGACGGTCAGGGAGTAGAAGATTTTTTCTCTTTCAAGGAGATCTTGATAGATAAAGCGGGAAGCACGGCTCAGTTTGAAATTGGAAAACCCGGTGATCCCGATTCGCTTCACCGCAAATCGTACATGACCATCAGCGAAGATGGAACCTTGGGTTTCATGCCCGAATTTGGCGATTTGAGCCGTTGGGAAAAGGTTCGTGACTTGGATTTGGGTAGCAGTGTTGCCATGGGTACTTCTAAGAGCTTCGCCTTGTTGGGGGCAAATGCCTCCGCTTTGGGCAAGGTTTTCAGCGGCAAGACAGACCCCAAAAAGACAGTAGCAGGGCCCGTGGGTATCGCACAGATGTACGGTTCCACTTTCGATTGGATCAATTTCTGGACCTTGACAGCCATGTTGAGTTTGGTGCTGGCTTTGATGAATATTTTGCCCATTCCAGCCCTTGATGGTGGTCATGTCATGTTCCTCTTGTATGAAATGATTGCCCGTCGACCCGTCAGCGAAAAGGTATTGTACATCGGTCAAGTGATCGGCATGGTGCTTTTGCTGAGTTTGATGGTCTTCATTTTCTGGGTTGATATTTCCAGAGCCCTTGGTTTTTAATGAACCCGTTTGAAACTTTTGGCTTAGAACCATCTTTTGCTCTTGATCTGCAAGCGCTTCGCAAGAAATACATTTCCTTGCAGCGCGAGGTCCATCCCGATGTTCAAGGCGGGTCAGATGAACAAAGCGAATGGCTGAATAAGCATTATGAGATCTTGAAAGATGATCTTCTGCGGGCCCGCTGCCTGCTGGAAATACACGGCAAACAGGAACGCGAATTTCCATTGCCCGCCGTTCAACTCATGGCCTGGATGGAAATGGGTGATTGGGTCGAAGAAAATCCAACCCAGGCTGAAAGCGAGTTTGAGGTTTTAGAGCAGCAGCTGTTGAATCAAAAAAACCGACTGATTCACGAAGCCAATTCTTCGTTTTCTGAGGCCAAATTGGAGGAATTGGCGCATTGGATTCAAGGGGAATCATACCGCCGACGCTTGCGTAAAATTCACCGCGGGGAGCGCGAATTGTAAGACCTTTGGCCCTATTTTCGAAGCATGGATAGTCAAACCGAACTGCTCAACCACGACCAGGTTTGCGCCATTGTGCGTCGAATCGCTTTCCAAGTCGCAGAATCGCACAGCCAAGAGCGGGAATTGGTATTGGTAGGATTGAATGAGCGTGGTTGGTTCATCGCCCAAATCATGCACCGTGAATTGGTTCAAGTATTGCCTCATCTCCAGATTCACATGCAGCAAGTTTCCAGTATAGGTGCTTTGAAATTAAATGATGAATACACCCATCAAGTACAAGGCAAGTGCGCAGTGATCGTAGACGATGTGATCAATTCAGGGCACAGCGTCATGGGCATACTATCTCTGTACCACCAAGCCGGCGCGCGCATCATTCAAACCGCTTTTCTAGCCGAGCGTGAATACCGAAGTTTCCCCGTAACGGCCAACTGGGTGGGTCGAAGCGTGGCCACCACCTTGCAAGACCATGTCTACTTTGACAACAGCAATCCTCAAGCCTTGAGGGTTTATTTAGCTAATTAATTATGAAGGTTCCATTTTTTGACCTCAAAAGACAATACGAACAACTCAAACCCGAGATTTGGCAGGCCATGAATCGAGTCATGGACCAAACGGCATTTTCTGGAGGTCCATTTGTAAGCCAATTGGAAACCGAATTGGCCGCGTTCAATGAAACGGGTTTTGCAGTGGGTGTTAACAACGGCACGAATGCCATTCAATTGGCGCTGTTGGCCTTGGGTATAGGCCCGGGAGATGAGGTTATCGTACCTGCCAATACCTTCATCGCTACGGCTTGGGGTGTCAGTTATGTGGGTGCGACTCCCGTATTTGCTGATTGCGACCCCATGACATGGAACTTGGACCCTGTCGATGCTGAGCGCAAAATCAGTCCCAAAACCAAAGCCATCATTGGGGTTCATTTATACGGTCAACCCTTTAACATAGATGCTTTATCGCGTTTGTGTAATGAGAAAGGCATCCATTTGATGGAAGACAATGCTCAAGCCATGGGCGCTACTTACAAAGGCCGCAAAGTTGGTCAATTTGGGGTGCTGTCGACCACCAGTTTTTACCCGGGTAAAAACTTGGGTGCTTATGGGGAAGGGGGTGCTGTTTTTGGGCATGACCCGGCTTTGGGTGAAACCATTCAGATGTTAAAAAACCACGGTTCTCGCGAACGTTATTACCACGAAGCTTTGGGCTTTAACATGCGCATGGAAGGCCTTCAAGCGGCTGTGCTTTCAGTGAAATTGCCTCATTTGCCCGCTTGGAACCAACGCCGGCAATTCATAGCAAAAGCCTATCGCCAGTTGAATCATCCAAGATTGCAATTCCAAGCACCTGAAACTCATGCCGAGTCGGTTTATCACTTGGCTGTAGTTATCCCCGATGACAAACAGGCTTTCCTCACTCACTTGGAAAACGAAGGAGTTGGATATGCCTTTCACTATCCTGTGCCTTGTCATTTGCAAAAAGCCTATGCACACTTGGGTTATCAAAAAGGCGATTTTCCGCATGCCGAACACCTGGCAGAAAATGGTGTTTCCTTGCCCATGTTCCCTGAAATGAGCGATGCAGAATTGGAGCGAGTGCTGGAGATTCTGAAGAAATTCTGACCTTCTAGGCAACAAAATGCCTCGGTTCGGGGTTAATTTCGTAGGATGCCTAGGATTTTGATTTTCATCACCTTGCTGTGTTCGTTGTTCCGATTAGGAGCGACGCACATTGCCGGCGGTGAAATGACCTATACATACCTAGGGAACAATCAGTATAAACTTCGGCTGGATATTTATATGGATTGCCTGAACGGCAGTGACCAGGCGATTCAGCAGGACTACACCGCGTACATCAGCATTTTCAACGGGGGCAACAATAAAATGCTCAGCGGCTACCCCAAAAGTGTGACTCGCTCAGGGCCTAAGCGCATCCAAAAAACCAACTACAACTGCATCAAAGTGGCTCCAAACGCATGCGTGGACCATTACTGGTATGAATTGACCGTGACCCTACCACCCAATGCAGGTGGTTATTATGTGTCTTATCAGCGCTGTTGCCGAAACGGTTCCGTATCCAACCTGAGTCAGCCTGGTAGCACAGGGGCTAATTTTTGGACGCACATTCCCGATGCGAATGATTTTGCCAATAAAGTGGGCAATACGTCGGCGGTTTTCAAAGAATTGCCCCCGAATTTTCTGTGTACCAATACACCGCTCAAGTTCGATCACTCAGCCACGGATGCCGATGGTGATAGCCTAACCTATGAATTGTATCAACCCTACAAAGGGGCTAGTTCTTCTGATCCGCAGCCGACCAATGCATTTCAGATGCAACAACCTCCGTTTTCGCAGGTGAACTTTTTATGGCCCACTTACAGTTACGACAATCCCATCAACGGCAATCCCCCAATGTCCATCGATACGTTTACGGGATTGCTCACCCTTACGCCTACACGGGCCGGGCAATACGTTGTGGGAATCAAAGTGAAAGAATACCGAAATGGGGTGCTCATAGGTGAAACCCTGCGCGACTATCAATTCAATGTTCAGGCCTGTGTGATTGATGTGGTCGCCGGTTATTTTGTGCCCAAGCTGGTCTGTGGATTGACCTATCAATTCCAAAATCAAAGTGCCGGTGCACAGCGATACCACTGGGATTTTGGCATAGATTCCTTGAGCAACGACACCTCGGCCTCTGGAAACCCTCAATACACGTTTCCCAAAGCGGGCAGTTATAAAGTCAAGCTCTTTGCCTACAAGAATACGTGTGTCGACAGCTTTGTGGCTCTGATCAATGTGGTAGATCCCATTCTGCCCAAATTACCCAAGGATACCATTCTTTGTGCCGGTAGTAAAATCATCATTCGCTCGGCAACCAAAGGTGATTCTTACCGCTGGAGTACCGGTTCCTACGATGATTCCTTGGTCATTACCCAACCCGGTCAATACTGGGTCAGGCAGTATATCAAATCGTGCTATTGGCACGATACGATTGTCATTGGTTCTGACACCGATCGCATCCAAGTAGTTGGAGATACGGTCTTCTGCACCTATGACCCCATTGTTCAAAATCTGCGGGCATCATGGCCTGCGGGTTCATCGGCATGGTCCAAAGGGCAGTTGGAGTGGAGCACCAACCAATCGAGCCCCAGCATTCGGGTGACTCAACCGGGTTTTTACGTATTAAAAGGGACAACTGAAAACAAATGCGTGAGCACCGATACCGGTTTCATCTATCTGTTTCCTCCCGTTGAGGTCGACATTCGCGACACCTTATTTTGCCGGGAAACCAACATCGAGTTTGATTCCAAAAACCCTTCACCGGCCATCACAGAATGGAGTACAGGGGCCAAAGGTCGGTACTGGACCACCAACGGGACAGGCTCTTACTGGGTGCGGGTGACCATAGGTTTGTGCTTCGATCAAGATACCTTTCAACTGGGTTACCATCCCATAGAATTTCAAATGGGACCTGATTTGCGCTTCTGCTCGGGAATCGATACCACATTGACCGTGAATCAGAAGGGGCTGAGCAACGTAGTTTGGAACAATGAAATTCTGGGCCCCAATTTCCGATTGACGAAGCCGGGAAAAGTCAAGGCCGAGTGGGTCAACTCCCAAGGATGTTACGAGGCAGATTCCTTGATGGTGAGTCTTTTCCCATTGCCAGGGTTGAATCTGGGGTCTGACACGGTACTTTGTTTGTCAGAGAACCCCACCTTAGATGCCGGCCCGGGCATGGCGGTATACCGATGGAGTACGGGAGCCAGTACCCAACGCATTGTTGCGTACGATTCTGGACAATACGTGGTTTGGGTAAAGGACCAAGAGGGTTGCTGGAATTCTGACACCGTTTGGATTGATAAAAAGAAAGACCTTTTCCCGTCGGTTATTTACATGCCCACGGCTTTCACTCCGAACGGAGATGGTCGAAATGATTTTTACCCCATGAACCAATACAAGGTAAAAGGTAGTTTGTACAACGTGAAATTATACAACCGCTGGGGTGAAAAGCTCGCTGAGCTGAAAAGTCCTGACTTCAATTGGGATGGACGCATCAACGGGGAAGAAGCTCCGCAAGGTGTGTATGTGTACCTGGCTACTTGGATCGGTTGTGACAATGAACGACGTACTTTGATGGGTAATTTCACCCTGCTGAGATAACCATGACCCATAGAATTCGAATTACCAACGCCAAACTGGTCAACGAAGGCCAAATCATTGAAACTGAATTGCTGATTGAAAAGGGACGAATCTTGCAGATAAGCCCTTCGGTTTCCATCAATGGCCAGGTTGAAACCGTTGATTTGAATGGCGATTGGTTAATGCCCGGAGTCATCGATGATCAAGTTCATTTTCGGGAACCCGGCTTGACCCACAAAGCTCAAATTTTCACAGAAAGTCGAGCGGCGTTGCGAGGAGGGGTGACTTCGTACATGGAAATGCCGAATGTGGTTCCCCAGACCGTCGATTTGCAGCGTCTGGAAGAGAAATATGCCATAGGAGCCCGCGATTCGGCGGTCAATTATTCCTTTTATCTCGGGGCCACCAATGAAAATACCGAAGAGGTCAAGCGTGTCTCAACCGAAGATGTTTGCGGTGTAAAGGTGTTCATGGGTAGTTCTACGGGTGATATGTTGGTTGATAAACCGGCTGCATTGGCGTCTATCTTTGCCAATAGCCCCACTTTAGTGGCGGTGCACTGCGAGTGCGAACAGCGGGTGAAAGAACGCACACAAGGGGCTTTGCAGCAGTTTGGTCTAGAGATGCCCGCCGCTCAACATCCCATCATTCGTGATGATCTTGCTTGTTATTTGTCTTCTAGTCAGGCCGTTGAATTGGCTAAGCAACACGGTACACGCCTGCACATTCTGCACCTCACCTCGGCCTTGGAATTGGATCTGTTTCGCAACGACATTCCCCTTCGGGATAAGCGCATTACGGCCGAAGTTTGTGTGCACCACCTGCATTTTTCTGATGCTGACTATGGGCGTTTGGGTTTTTTGATCAAATGCAACCCGGCCATCAAGAAAGAATCAGATCGACTGGCCTTGTGGAAAGCATTGTTGGATGATCGACTGGATGTCATAGCCACCGATCATGCGCCGCATACCTGGGAAGAGAAAAATACGCTCGACTATACCAAAGCTCCCAGCGGGTTGCCCCTGGTTCAACACAGTTTGTTGTTGATGTTGGAACATGCCCATCAGGGTAACATTGCCCTAACACGGGTGGTTGAAAAAATGTCCCATGCGGTGGCAGACTGTTACCGAATGGTG
Source organism: Bacteroidota bacterium (assembly GCA_030833525.1). Lineage (GTDB taxonomy): Bacteria > Bacteroidota > Bacteroidia > NS11-12g > UBA955 > JALRLA01. Next base: position 18,749 of record JAURGZ010000004.1, read on the forward strand.
GATCGGGGTTATGTTCGAGAAGGGTACTGGGCTGACTTGGTTCAGGTAAGCGCTCAACCCTCTCAAGTGGCCAAGGCAGATTTGGAATACAAATGTGCTTGGTCACCTTTGGAAAACCAGCGATTTTCCCACAGCATCGAGCGGGTATGGATCAACGGTGAATTAGGATATCGTTCAGGAGCGATAAACGACTCTGTAAGAGGCCAGCGCTTGAAGTTTGAAGCCCAACGTTAAATCAGCGAAATAACGCGTTTCGCTTGGCGTAAAACGCTTTGATGGGTATCTCCACGTGATCAGAAGCATCGACCCATTGGTAATCGATGCCCATTTCTAGGCAAAGTTGTTCCCACTGTGCAATTTCAGTTTGCAACTGCTGTCGATAAGCCTGTTGGAAGGATAGAGGGTTGAGCTTGATTTGCATCCCGGACTCCAAATCCACGAATCGAGTAGGGCGCGCGGTGGGTAAATTCAATTCTACCTCCATTTGTCCATGCTGTATGTGAAAAAGCACAACTTCACAGTGTTGGTGCCTGAGTTGGCCTAAAGCTTGGATGAATTGCTCTCGTTCTTGAGGTTGACTGGGGTCAAATTCCAAGTCAGAGCTAATCACCACCAAGGAGCGTCTGCCGCTCTGCTGCACCAATTCAGCCCAATTCAGAGGCCTAAAATGCGAGGCTACCGCAGGAGTCGGGGTCCATGAGTTCCAATATGTTTCAAGCAAGCCCATGAGCTTATGCCTGTGTTGGGCACTGGATCGAACATCGCTGATGGACATGTCTGATTGCCTCCACTCCACCAATCCAACCCCATCTCGGCCTTTTTGCAGGGCATGGGTAAGGCAGGCGTTGAGGAAAACAGAAAACCGAACCTTGGCCGCCTCTTTCTCAGGAAAATACATGCTGGGTGAAACATCCATCCAGAGCAAAGCTTTGAGGTTGGTTTCAGCATTGTAAACCTTGATGTACGGCTTTTCGGTTCGGGCCAAAAGCTTCCAGTCCAAATGCCGTATGCTTTCACCGGGAGAATAAGACTTGTGTTGGGCAAACTCAACCGAATATCCATGAAACGGGCTGTGGTAACGGCCAACAGAAGGACCCGACATGGCTTCTTTGACAAGCAATTCCAAGTCTTCGTAACCCGATACGTCTTCCAGTTTCACAGGGGCAAATTCATAAAAAAAGCCGGAACAATGCCCGGCTTTTTGCGATTTTTTTCAGTATTAACCCAATTGGGCTTCGATCTTGCTGGTGATGGCGGGCTTGGGAACAGCGCCTACGATTTTATCGACCACTTCACCACCTTTGAAAATCAACAAGGTAGGGATGGAGCGAACACCGTAATTACCGGCAATCTCAGGGTTTTCGTCTACGTTGAGCTTTCCAATTACGGCTTTGCCCTCGTATTCATTTGCTATTTCTTCAACAACAGGACCGATCATGCGGCAAGGACCGCACCATTCTGCCCAAAAATCAACCAAAACGGGCTTGTCTGAATTCAGAACGGTCTCCGTAAAATTGCTGCTTGTGAAAGTATGTGCCATAGTGGTTCAAAGGTACAACAAACCGCCATAATCTACTGTGACTTTGGTCTCATTTTCGCTTCAATACCCAATCCAAAAAGTGCATAATCATATCGCACAGGATCCTGAGGGTTGAGCTTTTTTAATTGGAGGGTCAGCTCCTCACAGGCTTTCCAATCACTCTGCTTTCGATTCAATAAGCCCAGTTGTTGGGCGCTTCGTTGCACATGCACATCCAAGGGTATGTGCAAGTGGGCCATCGAAATGTTGCGCCACAGCCCAAAATCCACTCCTGCATCGTCTCGGCGAACCATCCATCGTAAAAACATGTTCAACCGCTTGCAGGCGCTGCCCGACTGGGGGTTGGCTATGTGTTTTTGGGTACGAAAGCTGGGCTGAATTTGGGATTGATAGACCCGTTGGTGAAACGCAGTTAAACTGGACTTTGCCTCGAATTGACCCTCCACGAGAAAGGCCGTTTCCAGGCTCTTGTGCCGTTGGTAATGAAATCGTAAAAAGCCTATTAAATGATTGAGATCAGTACTGTTGAAGGTTCTGTGGACGAAATTCAACTCCCTGTCATTTGCATTCATGACAAACGAATACGGCTCCCTGTCAAACAACTGCATCAATCGATCGGCGCTTCGAATGATGCTCACACGCGAGCCCCAGGCCAGCAAAGCCGCAAACAATCCTGCAATCTCAATGTCTTGTTGCAATCGAAACTGATGCGGTATTTGAATGGGGTCATCGGCGATGAATTCCCAGCGGTTGTGTCGTAAAACACCACCCTCCAAGATGTCGTAGAGCTCCTGCTGGGTCATCAAGCCTTATCCAAGGCTTGAGCCAGATCCTGTATCAAATCGTCGATGTGTTCAATGCCCACACTGAGGCGAATCAAGCTGTCTTTGAGTCCATTGGCCATGCGCTGTTCACGGGGAATGCTCGCGTGGGTCATGGTAGCGGGATGCCCAATCAAACTCTCTACGCCGCCCAAGCTCTCAGCCAAGGCAAAATAGTGTGTGCTTTTTAGAACGGTTACCGCTTTGTTCAAGTCGTCATCTTTCAAAGTGAAGCTGATCATGCCGCCGAAGTCATGCATCTGTTTCTTCGCCACCTCGTGATTGGGGTGAGAGGGGAATCCAGGCCAATGCACTTCACCCACCTTGGGATGCTGCGCCAAAAATTCAGCTACGGCTTTGCCGTTTTCACAGTGGCGCTGCATGCGTATATGCAAGGTTTTGATGCCTCTCAATACCAAGAAACAATCTTGTGGACCCGGTGTAGCTCCACAGGTGTTTTGCAAAAAGGCCAGACGCTCATGCAATTCAGGTGAATCGGTAATCAATACGCCCATCACCACATCGCTGTGCCCATTGATGTACTTCGTGGCCGAATGCATGATCAAATCAGCACCCCAGTCCAGGGGGTTCTGCAAGTAGGGAGAACAAAAGGTATTGTCGACCACTACAATGGCATTCTGCTCATGGCCAAGGGCTGAGATCGTCTCAATGTCAATGATGCGCAACAAGGGGTTGGTCGGAGTCTCTATCCATACCATTTTGGTGTTGGCATTCATCTTGGACTTTACCTCATCGGGATTGGACATGTTTACAAAGTGAAACCGAATGCCAAGGGGCTCGAACACCTTGGTAAAAATGCGGTAGGTCCCACCGTATAAATCGTTGGTAGCGATTACCTCATCACCCGGTTTGAGCAATTTGATGCAAGCGTCAACCGCACCCATGCCGGTCGAAAAGCATAGACCGAATCGGGCCTTTTCCAAAGCAGCCAAGTTGTTTTGCAAGGCATGGCGGGTGGGGTTTTGCGTTCTGGCATACTCATAGCCTTTGTGATCGCCAGGACCGGCCTGCACATAAGTGCTGGTTTGGTAAATGGGCGTCATAATGGCCCCGGTGCTGGGGTCAGGCTCGATTCCTGCATGCAGGACCTTGGTTTCAATGTGTTTCGATGACATGGTCTTATTCAGATATGGTTTGCAGAACCGAGCTCAATATTTTGGGAAAATGCTCGTGTTCCAATTCGTGAATTTTGTTAGCTAAGCTCAATGCAGTCTCATCAGGGTCTATGGCGCATGAAAACTGTGCAATGACTGCTCCTTCGTCATAAGCTTCATTGACCCAGTGAAACGTAATCCCACTTTGGCTTTCTTTAGCGCTCAGTACCGCCTGGTGAACGTGATGACCAAACATGCCTTTGCCTCCAAATTTGGGGAGCAGAGCAGGGTGCAAGTTGATCGTCTTGAATTCGGTTAATATGTGCGCAGGGATGCGGCGAAGGAACCCAGCCAAAACTAGCAGTTGAGGTTGGTCTTGATGCAAATATTGCAACACTTTGCCTTCAGGGTTTAAGTCGCCATTTTCAAACAGGCGAACGGGAACTCCCCATTTTTGACAGCGGTCAATGACGCCTGCTTGGGCATTGTTGCAATATACTGCACTTACATGGACCTGATCAGGGTGCAGGGTGGCGATGATGTTTTCAGCATTGCTGCCACTGCCTGAGGCGAAAATGACGATGGATTTGGGCATTTAGGGTCGAATTATCAATCGCTGTCCCACGCGAATCACATCGTTGTGCAAGTGGTTCCATTGCTTAATTTGAGCGACACTTACACCGTATTTGCGCGATATGGAGCTCAGGGTCTGCCCAGAGCTCACCGTATGGTATTTGGCAATGGGCTTGGGAGTTTGAACGTTTTGAACCGTTTGAACGTCTGTGCTTGGAACCCATTGCGCATAGGCACAGGTGCTGTCCCAGCTTTCACACAGGTGCATGCTCAATTGATAGGGCATAATTAAACTCGAAGTATTGGCCTGTGGAGTATGAGCACCCAAAAGGTGGCGATTCAGAGCCAATAATTCTTCTGATTCGGCGCCGAGATATCCGGCTACTTTGGGAAGATACAAGGCCTGCTCAGTGGCAGTGCTAACCAGCACCTCACTGCGTTGGCTCAATGCGTGGTTCGAACGCTCGGTGAAATTCAATACGTAGGCTACGGCGATGAACTTGGGCACATAGCTTTGGGTTTCTTTGGGTAAATAGGGAGAAATTTCCCAGAAATTCGTTTTGCCACCGCTATAGCGAATCGCTTTCTTGACATTGCCAGCGCCGCAATTGTAGGAGGCAATGCTCATGAGCCAATCGTTGAACAAGCTTTGAGACTGCTCGAAATAAGTACAAGCTGTTTCGGTGGCTTCAATGATGCTTTTTCGGTGATCAATTTGCCCATCAATCTGCATGCCCATGCTTTTGCCGGTGTAGGGCATGAATTGCCACAGGCCAGTTGCGCCGCACCAAGAAACCGCATTGGGGTTCAAATTGCTCTCAATGATGCTGACGTATTTCAAATCGGTGGGCAAACCGTGTCGATCGAGAATGGTTTCGAAAATGGGAAAGTACAAAGCCATTCTTTGGTGAATGTTTTCCCAGTACTCATCTCCCAAGCGGCTGTAAAAATCAATGTATTTCTGAACGCTTTGCTGATACTCGTACGGAATGCTACTGGACAACCATTCCATGCGCTGTGCGAAGGGAATCTCAGCTTGATCGCTGATATCACGGCTAGCAAAATGCGGTGAATGCGAGGGGATTTCTTCGAGCAATTGCAGAGTGAGGCTGTCGATTCGAGTGAGGCTGTTTACCGTGTATGAAGGTGGAAGAGGAGCTTGCCCCCAAGCGGGAAATGCAAGCAAGCCCATGACCAAACCCAATGCCCTCAATTTCATCAGTCTCTTTTCTTAGCAAAAACAATGCCTTTTTGCTCTGTTCTTCAAAGATTTAACCATGAGGGGCTAAAGTCCAAAATCTTATATTTGTATTTCACCACAGTCAATGTGCATTACTTAGGTAACAAACTGTCTGTAAGTGAAATGAAAAGAACTTTTGTACCATGAATTCTCCTTTGATGCCCTCCCAAGCAGCCTTGCAACCCCAAGAAAAACGGAGCCCCGTTCAAGAAATGACTGCCGGCATGAGTTTGGGATTGCCCAAAGAAACCACTTTGCAAGAGAAGCGCATCGCCTTGGCCCCCTCGGCTGTGCGTTTTTTTACCGACAACGGCATACGGGTCATCATGGAAGCAGGAGCTGGCGATCACGCTCGTTTTTCAGATCGTCAATTTTCTGAAGCAGGTGCCGAAATCACTTCTGACAAGAAGTCGGTTTTTACCTGTGACACCTTGCTGAAAGTTGATTTTCCTACTCAGGCTGAAATTGATCTCATGAACAGTGGGCAATTGCTGATTTCGGCTTTGCAATGGAATCAACTCGATGGGGCTTTGATCAAATCGCTGCAAGACAAGAAGGTAAATGCCATGGCTTACGAATTCCTGGAAGATGAATCGGGGGCCAAACCCATCATTCGCGCCATGAGTGAAATGGCGGGGCGGGCTTCGGTTATGATTGCCAGCGAAATGCTCAACTCTCAAAACGGGGGCAAAGGGGAATTGCTCGGCGGATTACCCGGTATCCCACCTACCCAAGTGGTGGTTTTGGGGGCTGGTGCCGTAGGAGAGTACGCAACCAAAACAGCCCTGGGATTGGGTGCCAACGTTTACCTATTTGACAACAATCCCTATCGCCTGCGCCGCATTCACAGTGCGGTAGGGCAATCGATTTTTTCCAGTACGCTGCATCCGCAAGCGCTGAAAAAGGCCATACAGTCTGCCGATGTGGTCATTGGAGCCCTGGCAGGGAAAGATTCGCGTTCACCCATGGTCGTCAGCGAGGAGATGGTCATGTCCATGAAAGAAGGAAGTGTCATTGTCGATGTGGCCATTGACAAAGGCGGCAACTTCGAAACCAGCGAATCGCGCAATCACAACAACCCGGTTTATGAAAAACACGGGGTCCTGCATTATTGCGTTCCCAATATGGGCAGTCGTTACAGCCGCACGGCATCGTATTCCTTGAGCAATGTGCTGGCACCCATGCTCGATGACATGCACAAAGAAGGGGGATTCAGCCACTTGTTGAGATCCAGGGCGAGCGTTCGAAAAGGCACCTATTTGTACCGTGGCAACGTGACCCACAAGCAATTGGCTGACCGTTTTGGGTTTCGCTATTCTGATTTAGACCTGCTGGTCGGTTTATACATGTAAGTTCTTCAGGTGATGCTGGGTAAGGGCTAGCCCCATAGATTCCGTATGGCTCCTGATGCGCTCGTAATGCGTGTCGGTGATGAAGATTTGGGGGATTCGACCGTTGCTGACCCAAGCAATCAGCGCATCGGCCCTTTGCTTGTCAATTTTCTCGAAAATATCGTCTAAGAGCAACAGCGGAGTCTGCTGCGTGTGCTTCTGGAAATAGGCGAATTGGGCCAGTTTGATGGCGATGACAGCGCTCTTGATTTGACCCTGAGATCCCAATCGCTTCAAAGAATGTCCATTGAGTTCCATGATCCAATCGTCTTTGTGAATCCCCACCGTGCTGCGCGATGCACGCAAATCGTCAGCGTGAGCCATTCGCAAAAAATCCAAGTAGGAGCCCGTTCCGTTCCATTGGGTTTGGTATTGCCAGCTGAGGTGTTCGCTCTGCTCAAATAAATGGCCCCAAACTTCTTGAAGCAGGGGTAGGAACTCCTGAGAAAATTCCCTTCTCAATTGAGCCAAAATCGATCCAGGCCCTGCTAACTTCTCATCGTAGGCCTCCAGCAATAGCGGATCCAAGCGACGACCTTCGTTGGCCTTGAGCAAGGCATTGCGTGTATCCAAGGCTTTTTTGTACTGACTCAGGGCTGTCAAATAAGCCGCTGATGTCTGACAAAGCGTGTAATCGACAAACCGACGGCGCTCTTCGCTGCCCTCATTCACCAAGGCGATGTCATAGGGAGTGATGAAAACGGTTTGCAAGAATCCAATGTGATCGACAAGGCGTTTGTATGCCTTTCCATTTCGCTTAATTGTTTTTTTGCGATTTGGGTCGAATTGAATCAGAATGTCGATTTCGTTGTCCAGCCAGCCGTGAATGCTGAAAAATTCTGACCCGTGTTTCACCAATTGGCTGTCAATGGAATTGAAAAAACTCTTGCCATTGGACAAAAAGAAGAGAGCGTCTAACACATTGGTTTTACCGCTTCCATTGTCACCGGTGATCGCATTGATTCCCGGTTGGAATTCCAGGCGCAAATCTTCGTGGTTTTTGAATCCAAAAAGTTGCAGGGTTCGCAAGAGCATGGGCAAAAATAAAGCCTTGGGATAACTCGTGCATGACTTGTGGACAGGAAACTTGATGCCCTGCTCTCAGTGGGCTAAACTTGTAGGTGATGCGCAGCCATTCATTCCCCCTCTTTGCCGCCTTATTGGCCGTGGTTTCCTGCCATTCAGGACCCCAAAGACCCGATCCCGAACCCTATGAATTCGATTGGGTGGGTTTCGATAGCCTAGCACAGCTCCAAGGGGCCATTGTAGACACTGAATACCGCCCCGATAGCAGTTTGTTTGGCAAACGCTATTACCTGGCCGACACGGCTAAAGTCATTCTTGAATTCAACCGGCAAGAGGAGCTTCAATCGATGCATTGGTTTAATGGGAAAGGTCAGGAACTTTGGCAGGAAAATTACTATCCCAGTGGGCAGCGCATGTCGCGTTTTTTAAAAGCCACCAATGCCGAAAATGGAACTTCCTATTTTCAGGGTTTGTACACATCGTACTACCTTGATGGCTCGGTGAAAGAGCGCGGCGAGTATCAGAACAATCAGTTGCTTTGGAATGTCCATTGGGAAACCGATGGCCGCCAAGGCGATACCCTCGTGTACGAATACCGCTAAAATGCCTCAGTTTTCCCATTTACACGTACACACGCAGTATTCCTTGCTGGATGGTGCTGCGAACATTCGCAAGTTAATTTCAAAGGCAAAAAACGATGAAATGAGAGCGGTGGCCATTACTGACCACGGCAACATGTTTGGTGCCTTTGAGTTTTACCAAGAGGCCAAGTCGCAGGGAATCATGCCCGTCATTGGCTGTGAATTTTATTTGGTAGAAGATCGGCACCAGAAAACCTTTTCTCAAGGTCAAAAAGACAAACGATACCACCAGTTGCTGTTGGCCAAAAACCAGCAAGGGTATGAAAATCTGGCCAAGCTCTGTTCCCTGGGTTACCTCGAAGGGTATTACAGCAAGTATCCCCGAATCGACAAGGCCTTGCTGAAGCAGTACAAAGAAGGACTTATTGCTACCTCGTGCTGCATTGGAGCCGAAATTCCACAAGCCATTTTATGGAAAGGAATAGAGGCTGCCGAAGAACTCTTCAAAGAGTGGCATGAGATGTTCGGCGATGATTTTTATGTGGAATTGCAGCGCCATCACTTGTGCAACCTGGATGGAACGGGAATTGACCAAGAAGATATCAATCAAACCCTGATTGGTTGGGCCCGCAAGTATCAGGTTCCCATCATCGCGACCAACGACTCCCATTACATCGAGAAAATCGATGCCAATGCCCACGACATTCTCTTGTGCATCAATACGGGTGAGTTTCAATCTACCCCGAAGGCCACGAATGAGGAAAGCGGCCGGGGATACCGTTTTGCCTTTCCCAACGACGAGTTCTTTTTCAAGACCCAGTCTGAGATGGAGCATTTGTTTTCAGACATTCCAGAGGCCTTGGACAACACCAATCGCTTATTGGATAGCATTGTAATGCCCCAACTGGCAAGGGACATTGTTTTGCCGAATTACGCGCTTCCCGAAGGGTTTGAGAATCAGAACCAATACCTGGAGCATTTGGCTAGGCAGGGGGCTCGCAAAAAATACGGAGGAGTCATTCCCCAAAACGTAGAGGAACGACTCCAATTCGAATTGGGAACCATCACCCAGAGCGGTTATGCAGGGTACTTTTTGATTGTTCAAGATTTTACCACGGCCGCGCGCGAAATGGGGGTTTGGGTGGGCCCAGGCCGGGGTTCAGCCGCCGGATCCTTGGTAGCCTATTGTTTGGGCATAACCAACGTGGATCCTGTCAAGTACGACTTGCTGTTTGAGCGTTTCTTGAATCCTGAACGGGTGAGCATGCCTGACGTTGATATCGATTTCGATGACGTAGGTCGTGACAAAGTCATTGATTATGTTGCCAAGAAATACGGGGAGCGCCGCATTGCCCAAATTGTCACTTATGGCACCATGGCCGCGAAAAGTGCCATACGAGATGTGGGAAGGGTATTGGAATATCCGCTGCCTGAAACCGACCGTCTGGCTAAACTCATACCGGGAAGTTTGGGTTTCAAGCATTTGCTGCACACCTCGCCCGAAGAATTGGCCAAAGACGACTCCAAGAACCTCAAGACCGAAGAAATCGAGCAAATACGCGAGTTGCAACGGGTGTATTCAGGCTCTGATACCGCGGCCCAGGTATTGAAAGATGCTGAAAAACTCGAAGGCAGCGTGCGCAACACCGGGGTTCACGCCTGTGGCATCATCATTGCCCCCAAAGACATTGACGAGGTGGTGCCTGTGGCCAGAAGCAAAGACTCCCCTTGGATGCAGGTTCAATACGACGTGAACCAGATTGAAAAGGCGGGCTTGCTCAAAATGGACTTTTTGGGATTGAGCACTTTGACCATTCTTAAGGATGCCATCGATTTGATCAAATCCAAACACGGGGTCGAAATTGTGTTGGACGACATTCCCCTTGATGACGCTAAAACATACGAGCTGTTTCAACGGGGAGAAACCAACGGCATCTTCCAGTTTGAAAGCCCTGGTATGCAGAAGTACATGCGCGAACTTCAGCCCACCCAATTTGGTGACTTGATCGCCATGAATGCCCTGTATCGCCCCGGTCCCCTGAAATACATTCCCGACTTCATCGATCGAAAACACGGCCGCAAACCCGTTGAGTTCGACCTGCCTGAAATGGAGGGGTACTTGAAGGAAACCTATGGCATTACGGTATACCAGGAGCAGGTCATGCTTTTGAGTCAGGTACTGGCCGGTTTTTCCAAAGGGAAGGCCGATGCCCTTCGAAAGGCCATGGGTAAAAAGAACAAGAGCATCATCGATGAATTGAAAACCGAATTCATGGAAGGAGCGACGGCGAAAGGTTATCCCGAGAAGGTGCTGGAGAAAATCTACTCAGACTGGGAAGAATTCGCCCAGTATGCCTTCAATAAATCGCATTCTACCTGCTACGCCGTTATCGCCTTTCATACGGCTTATTTGAAGACCCATTACCCCGCTGAATTCATGGCAGCAGTGCTGAAGAGCAACATGGGTGACATCAAAAAAATCACCTTTTACATGGAAGAAGCCCAGCGAATGGGCATCAAAGTTTTGGGGCCCGACCTGAACGAAAGCCGATCGGTTTTCACGGTGACTTCGAGTGGGGAGATTCGCTTTGGATTGAGTGCCGTAAAGGGAGTGGGTGAAGGCGCGGTTGAAGAAATATTGCAAGAACGCGATAAAAATGGCGAGTTCGCGTCCATCTTCGATTTGGTATCTCGCGTAAACCTGCGCAGTGTCAATAAGAAAAACTTGGAATCCATGGCCAAAGCAGGTGTGTTTGACTTCGATAAGCGCTACCACCGGGCTCAATACATATTGGCTGACTCAGAGGGTCGACTGGGGCTGGAATTGGCCATTCGGTACGGACAGAAAATCCAGGCCGACAAAATCAGCGGCCAAACCTCCTTGTTTGGAGCCGCATTTGGAGATTCAACCCAAGAAAGCGAACCCAAATTGCCCAACATAGCCCCGTATTCCTTGCTCGATGAACTCAAGCTGGAAGAAGAAGTCATTGGCATTTTCTTGTCCCGGCACCCGCTCGATGACTTTAAGTTCATGTATAATACCTTGACAACTACTTCCTTGAAAGGTTTAGCTGAGGCTCAGCAAGGCACTGTCAATCAAAACTTTGTTGTCATGGGAATTGTGACCCAGTCTAAGGAATTCATTTCTCAGAAAGGCATGCCTTACGGCCGTTTTACCTTGATGGATTACAGCGGTTCTACGGAATTGGCTCTGTTTCGAGATACCTATATCAAGAACAAAGCCTTGATGGCCAAAGATTACATCTTGATCATCTCAGGGAGCTTGGAATACAACGAGCAAAAAGGAGAAATGCGCACCCAGATTCAGCAATTGACCTTAGCCTCAGATGTGCCGCCTGAACGCATTGTGGGCAACATTCATTTGGAATTGCTTCCCTCTGATTTGATCAATGGGAAATACCACATCATCAAAGAGATGGCAGAAGCCTATCCAGGGACCTGCAAAATGTGGGTGAAGTTCTACGATCCGGTAGAGAACTACGATGTAGCGATGGTCTCTACAGGTGGATTGCGTATTTGCGATGAATTATTGCAGAGTCTAGAAGACATGGAAATCACCTACCGATTGCAGGTGGATCCCCGCATATTGAAAACCACCGCATGATTGTAGAGGGTTTTGCCATAGCGCGCAACGTGTTAAGGGCTGATTATCCGATTCAAGAGTCCCTGGAGTCCATTGCGCCCTTGTGCAGCCGCATTTCTGTGGCGGTAGGCCAATCTGACGATGGAACCCTGGAATTTTTGCAAAATCTGAAACACCTGTCTCTGAATCTGCACCAAACCCAATGGGATGAAACTTTGCGCACAGGAGGCCGTGTTCTGGCCGAAGAAACCAACAAGGCCAAATCATTGGTTTCTCCCGAGGCTGATTGGCTCATCTATATCCAAGCTGACGAATGCTTGCACCAGGACGATTATTCGCTGCTGCAGGCTGCTATGCGGCATTACCAAGACAGAGAAGAAATAGATGCCTTGTTGTTGAACTATCGTCATTTCTATGGATCCTATGCCTTTGAGGGAGATAGCCGGCGGTGGTATCGCAAAGAAATTCGCATCATCAAGAACAGGCCCGCTATATTTTCTTGGAAAGACGCTCAGGGATTTCGCAAACTACCCGCCCAAAAATTGCGGGTAGCCGAGGTGAACGCTACGGTCTTTCACTACGGTTGGGTCAAAAACCCCGTACAGCAACAAATCAAGCAAAACCAATTTCACCGGCTCTGGCACAGCGACACAGAAGTCGCCAAACGAGTGGGCAGTCAGGCCCAGTTCGATTACAGTGAAATTGACTCCTTGCAGCTTTTTTCGGGGACCCATCCAGCGGTTATGGAAAAACGCATGGCCCGTATGGATTGGGAATTCACAGCGCCGCTCGGCCGCAAAAACATGAACCTAAAAGACCGTGTGTTGCACGGGTTTGAAAAGATGACGGGAATTCGAGTGGGAGAGTACCGAAACTACATTCGGGTAGACCGTTTTCAGCCTTAGGGCTGAGAATCCAGATGGGCGAATTTGTAACCCACCCCTCGCAAACTCAAGAAATAGGTGGGATTCTTGGGATCAGACTCAAAATACTTGCGAAACGCCAAGATGAAGTTGTCAATGGTTCGAGTAGATGGGAAAACGGTATAGCCCCAAACGGTTTTGAGAATTTCTTCCCGGGTCACCACCTCATTTTTTTTCTCAATGAGCAGTTTCAGCAATTGAGATTCTTTCTTGGTCAACTTGAATTTGCCCTGAACACCCACTGCTGCATACGATGAGAAATCCACGAAATTATTGCCAAAACTATATTCAGTCAGGGTCAAACGAGTGCTGTCTTTTTGGGTTCGGCGAATCAATTTATCGACCCTGAGCAACAACTCTTCCAGCTCAAATGGCTTGGCTAAGTAGTCGTCTGCCCCTGATTTCAAGCCTTTGATGCGGTCCTGACTCTGATTCGATGCCGACAAAATCATGATGGGAATGTCATTGTTGGTCAATCGAACGTGTTGGATGGCCGTGAAACCATCCATTTTGGGCATCATGATGTCCATGATTACCAAGTCGAAACTTTCTGATTTGAGTTTCTGAATCGCCACAGCTCCGTGTGGGGCCGTAGCTACCTTGTATCCCTCTATCTCTAGATTCAGCTTCAAAAGTTCAGCCAAATCCATCTCATCTTCCACCACTAATACTCGGTAGCTTTTCATTCCATTCTAAAATCTTGAAGTTTAAATGCCAATCCAATGGATGTTCCTCGTGGTTGATGGTCTTCAATCAGAAGCTTGGCGCCGTGCAAACGAGCGATTTGGTTAACCAAATACAAGCCCAAGCCGGTTCCTTGTTGAGCTCGAGTATGTTCATCTCCAACCCTATAAAACTTCTTCACTACCATCTTTCTTTCAGACCCTGCAATTCCGTATCCTTGGTCTATGACCCAGATAAAACCGAAATCGTTGCCTAGTTTGGATTCAATATTGATAATAACGCAGTTTTCCTCACTATATTTTATTGAATTGCTAATCAAGTTCTGAATGGCTGTGGCCAACATGTTCATTTCTCCAAATACGTACAGATTGCTGGGGACATCAACCGATAGATTTTGTAGGCTCTCGGGATTCACCTGCGCCTGATTCAGGGCTTCGTTTATCACATCGCTGACGGCGATCCACTCGCGCTCAATCGCAAATACTTTGTTTTCGATGCGCGTGGCCAGTAAGACCTTGTCCATGGTTTTGGCTAAGCGATTCATGTTTTGCTTAGACAAAACCAGCATGCGCTCATTCACCTCTTTCTCGGGGCGTTTCAATGCCGTTTCGATGGCGAGTTTAGCGGCGGCAATGGGAGTTTTCAACTCGTGCGTTACAGCGAGTAGAAAGTTGGTTTGTTGTTGATTGAGCCTCAGAATGTTGTTGAGATTGCTCCAGAGCACAATCAAAATGCCAATAAGCAAAGCACCCAAGGTCATTCCCTCGGCCAGCCACTTGGTTTTGTTGCTCTTTTTTCGCTGTTCTATGTTCTGAATTTCTTCTTGAAATCCTTGAATCGACAAACGACCTTGGTCATCGGCCTGAACCCGCAGATGATGTTCGTTGTCATTCAAGTCTCCCAGCAATTGAGCGGTGTGGCAGGTATAGGTCGAATTTTTCCATTGCACAGCATCTTGGCCGGGGTAGGCCTGGGTGCGCAACAACAATTCCAACCGAGTTTCTACGTGCGCCAGATCACGGTTGAGCCAAGACTGCTCCAAGGCCACCGTTTTCTGCCCATACGCAATCAAGGACCAGGTCCACCATATAACGGCGAGAATCAAATAGGCCGTTACCAGCATCATTCCAATTTGGAGGCTTCTCTTGGATCGCATGATGCAAATATCGTTCGGCTGCTGTTGATATCTGTATATACAGAATTTGGGTAGAAGGTGTCAACTTAGCAGCATGCATTCTTCTTTAGCCCATTTGTTGGAAATGACCTTGCCTGCAGGGTCCTTCAGTTTTGATGCAGCCGTTCGAAACGAAAATGGACAAGATTATACCGAAGATTTTGTGTTTTTACCCGAGGCCGTGGCTTGGCCCACAGCTGCAACTGAGGTTGCCGCTTTGTTAAAAGGATGCCAAGACTTGGAGATTCCCGTCTATACCCGTGGGGCGGGGACAGGCCTCTCAGGCGGCTGTTTGCCTGTTCACGGCGGATTGTTGATTTCCATGAAGCGCATGAATGCGGTGTTGGAAATTGACGATAAAAATGCTCAAGCGCGGGTTCAACCTGGCGTGATCAATGCGGTCTTGAAGCAACATGCACTTGAAAAAGGCCTTTGGTATGCCCCTGATCCAGCCAGTTTTGAAAGCAGCACCATAGGTGGAAACATCGCTCATGGAGCCGGTGGTCCCAAAGCCGTGAAATACGGTACGACTCGAGAACACATTTTGAACCTTCAGGTGGCTTTGCCCAACGGAGAATTGATTTGGACCGGGTCTGATACCCTGAAAAACGCCACGGGGTTTTCCCTAACCCAGCTCATGGTGGGGTCTGAAGGCCTATTGGGAATTGTAACCGAAGCGGTTGTCAAACTGCTGCGCAAACCGGCTCATGAACAATTGATGCTGGCCGCTTTCACAAGCGCTAGAGCCGCAGCAGAGTCGGTCAACTCCATTATAAACGAATCGCCCTATTTGCCATCGGCCTTGGAGTTGATGGAAAAGTCAGCCGTTGAAATCAGCAAAGAAGCGACCCAAACGGCATTTCCAACGCACGAACAAGCCGCTTTTTACCTGTTGATTTGCCTAGAAGGAGAGCAGCCTGCCGAATTAGAAGCGCAAGCTGAACAGCTGTTTGCTTACCTCGATCAATCGGGTGCACTCGAGGTGTGGATACCGGCCAGTCAAGAGCATCAAAACAATTGGTGGAAAGTGCGAAGAGCCATGGGAGAGGCCGTTAAGCAAATTTCAGTGTACAAAGAGGAAGATGCGGTCGTCCCCCGTTCCAAGATGCCTGAATTGTTGGAAGGATTGGAGCAACTTCAAAGGTCTTACGGGTTTCAATCGGTGTGCTACGGTCATGCCGGCGATGGAAATTTGCACATCAACATTCTTAAATCGCATTTAAGTGATGAAGAATGGAAAAACGAGATACCTAAAGCGATTAGGGAACTGTTTAAGCTATGCAAAACCCTAGGGGGGACGCTCAGCGGTGAACACGGGGTGGGCCTGGTTCAAGCCCCGTATCTCCAAGAAGCCGTGGGTGCCGTGAACATGGAATTGATGCGCGGTATCAAAAAAGTATTCGACCCCAAAGGCATTCTCAACCCCGGCAAATGGCTCTAAGAAGATGCATGCAAGATGTTGAAGGATGCTGCCTGCGGTCTCTGATCAAATAGAACCTTGGTTTTCGCCCAGGTCTCTTGAAAAAGCGCTGATGCTCTGTATGCGTTCAAATGCTCCTCTGACTTCCAAAAAGACAGGGTTTGAATGGAGCAATCGTCATCGACATCTTGCAGCAGTCGCAAGGATTCACATCCATTGAATGCCCGAATGGCATCTTTGCTGGCTTCGAAAACGGCTAAAAATTCAGAAACCGATTCGGGTTTGAAATGCATGCGAACTATGCGTATGATCATTCTTCTGAGAAATCTAATAACAACATTTTTCCTTCGTTCAAGGCCAAGTATTGCTGAGCAGAACCCGCATTTACGGCAACTTGCATGAGGTCACCTAAGCCAAACAGCAATACAGCTTCTCCTTCTACTACATCATCGTAGTGATTGGAAACGCGATCCAAGTGAATCGAGTCACTTCTCAGAACGAAACGCTTGCCCCGGGTATAATGATCAAAGGCTGCTCGATCAAAATTCAGGTAGGCGTTTCCATGGCTATCGTTGTACAGGACCGTAAGGCGAAGGGTGGTTCCAGAAAGGGTAGGCGCCAGCAAATTGGTGCTGACAATGTGGTCCTTGGGCTCAAACAAGTCATTCAAATTCCCACTTTGGGCTACAATCTGAGTCAAAGCAGGCAAATAAACACTGGTCAAGGGGTCTGCAAAGGGTTCGACCACCGGCAAGCGATAATACTCGCTAAAGTCAGCCCCGAACAACAAGGTTAACAGGCCATTGTCAGGAGCTAAAAACAGCTGACCCTCGTTCCAAGCGGCCACAAACCGTTTGGGTTGCCGAGATTGGGTGCGAAAATGACAGAGGTGAATGGTTCCATTAGGGAAGTGGTTTTTGACCAATCGCAAGAAGATCGATTGAGCTTGCACATGGCCTTTCTTCATCGGTTGAGGACTCAAAGCCAGGCGATGCTCGGGGAATAGATGCAGCAACTGAGCTTGTGCAACGGTGTATTCTGGGCTGTTGACACCAAAATCACACAAAAGATGCAAAAGTTTACCTGCTTGTTGCTGCCCTTCCCGCATATTTGTACAAAATAACAGCAGTTCCCTTGGCAGAGAGCGTTTACAACCTTGAAATTATCAACCCTTTGGATTTTTACGGTCCTGAAAACCGCAATCTTGATCTGATAAAATCCAAATTCCCCAAGCTTCAATTCGTGGCCCGCGGGGATGAAATCAAAGTATTTGGCGATGACCAATCCCTACAACACTTCGAAGAAAAGATGCGTCTGTTGGAAAAATTGTACATACGAAGGGGAGAGTTGAGCGAACATGCTATTTCTGACATTCTGGGTGATTTAGCGCCCGAAGAAGTTCACGAAAATGGGGAATTAGCCGGGGAAGAGGTGCTGCTCATTGGTACCCGCGGTCAGAAAATCAAAGCCCGCACCAAAAATCAGCGCAAATTGGTGGAGGCGGCCCGTAAAAACGACATCGTTTTTGCCATGGGCCCGGCGGGTACGGGTAAGACCTATACGGCGGTAGCCATGGCGGTGTTGGCCTTGAAGGAACGTCAAATCAAACGCATCATCCTCACCCGACCTGCAGTAGAAGCCGGCGAGAATCTGGGTTTTCTGCCCGGTGATTTGAAAGAGAAAATCGACCCCTATTTGCGCCCTCTATACGACGCATTGGAAGACATGATTCCGAGTGACAAACTCAAGAGCATGATCGAAAGCCGCACCGTAGAGATCGCCCCGCTGGCCTTCATGCGCGGGCGCACCTTGGACAATTGCTTCGTCATTTTGGATGAGGCTCAAAACAGCACGAATCTTCAGATCAAAATGTTCTTAACCCGCATGGGGCCACATGCGAAAATGATCATCACCGGTGATATGACGCAGATTGACCTACCCAAAAAGAGCCAGAGCGGGCTAGGGAAAGCCATACGACTCCTTAGGCCCATCAAAGGAATTGGCGTGATCGAACTGGATACCGAAGACGTAGTTCGGCACAAACTTGTCAAGGATATTATTCATGCCTACGACAAGGATGCGGCATGTGAACAAGATTCTGCACAGGCATAGGATTGCCTGCTAATTTTGTTTGCAATCCATCGATTGTGAACGCATTATCTGCTACTCATTTTGAATTCCCCGGCCAAACTGGCTTTTACAAGGGTAAAGTACGCGACGTTTATAGCTTTGAAAACGACCGCATTGCCATTGTGGCTTGCGACCGAATTTCAGCCTTTGACCACATTTTACCCCGAAGCATTCCCTTTAAGGGTCAAATACTTACGCAAATAGCGGCCCTGTTTTTGGATCAAACCCAAGACATTGTTCTCAATTGGAAAACAGCGACTCCTGACCCCCAAGTTACGCTGGGCAAAAAATGCGACCCCATACCGGTTGAATTCGTCGTTCGAGGGTACTTGACGGGCCATGCTTGGCGCGAATACAAAAGCGGGAAGAGGTTGCTCTGTGGTGTGGTCATGCCCGATGGAATGGTGGAAAACCAAGCCTTTCCGCAACCCATTTTAACACCGGCAACCAAAGCCGAAACGGGCCATGACGAAGACATCAGTTTCGAAGACATCGTTCGACGTAGAATCGTGGCCGAAGATTTGTTGAACGAGCTCTATCGCATTTCTTTTCAGCTTTTTCAACGCGGCACAGAAATAGCCGCCGAGCGCGGTCTGATATTGGTTGATACCAAATACGAATTTGGCCTTTGGGAGCAGAAACCCATGCTCATCGACGAAATTCACACCCCTGATAGCAGTCGTTATTTCTATGCCGATTCATACTCGCGCTGCTTGGAAGAAGGAAACCCCCAGCGCCAGTTGAGCAAAGAATTCGTGCGCGAATGGTTGATTCAACAAGGCTTTCAAGGACGAGAAAACGATGTGATGCCTGAAATGTCAGATGAGTGGGTCCAAGAAATCTCAGAGCGCTACCAAGAACTTTATCAAGTCATGACCGGTTCTCCCTTGAACAAGAGGGATTATTCAGGCATTGAACAATCCATACAAACATCCATCATTCAATCCATGCATTCATGAAAAATACCTTTGGAATCGCAGCAAGTTTGGCCCTAGTAGGCATGGTGCAGTCTCAGACCGTATCGACTTACGCCGGCATTCAATACCAAGGATCGGGCGAGTACAATGCAACCGCCAACAACAATTTGGACCAGGAATACTTTTCCATGCCCCAATCGCTCGCCTTTGACGCCAACAACCGCATTTGGGTAACCGACCAACACAATTTGACCATTCTGGATGGAACCGTGAGTCGAAACCGAGGCGGTTACTTGGGTGACCCCAATGAGCCCGGGGGAATCGGCTATGACAACGGTACAGGGTCTGTAGCGCGTTTTACCACTCCGGCTGGCGTGGCCGTGCACCCGAGCACGAATGAAGTCTTCATTTGCGACCGCGACAATGGCCTGATTCGAAAGGGTAGCAAATATGTAAACTCCACGCAAGGCACCATTTGGAGCACCCACGCTGGTCAATATACCTTTTTGGGTAAACACGCAGATGGTTTCCTAGCCGACGCGTATTTCAGTTCACCTGAAGACATCGAAATCATGCCCAACGGTGATATGTATATCGTGGATTTCGGCAATGAGTGCATTCGCAAGATTTCAGGAGGTAGTGTGTACACGGTGGCAGGGAAACCCTTGACGTCTGGCGATGTAGACGGCACCGGTAGCGATGCTCGTTTTTATGCCCCCATGGGAATTTGCATTGAATCGAGCAACACCTTGTTGATTGCTGACCGTAACAATAAGAAGATCAAACGCTATACCATTTCTACCGGCAAAGTGGAAACGGTTATTTCCAGCGGGTTGGATGAACCCACCGATGTGGTATATGCCGAAGGTTCCATTTACGTCATCGATCGTTATTGCATCAAGGTTTGGAACGGCAGCACCCTAAAGGTATTTGCGGGTAATGCGACCGTTAGCGGATATACCAATGGCAATTTGACCGATGCCCGCTTCCGCAATTTGTCGCATGCGGCTTATCGTTCAAGCGACAAGTCGATTTATGTCTGCGATTTGGGAAACAACGTAATACGCCGCGTTCCCTTGGTATTGTCTCCTGTTATTGATTTTTCAGCCAATGCAACAGCAGTAAGCACCAATCAAACGGTAGTCTTGACGGCGAATTGCTTCAATACTTCAACCTATGCTTGGACCATCAGCCCCAATACCTACACCTTGCAGGCCGGTTCCACATTGTCAGACTCCATCGTATATGTTTCCTTCAACAATACCGGCTCATACACAGTTGATTTGAAGGGAAGCAATCCCTCATTTTCAGCCAATCTGACCAAGAATAACTACATCAACGTATCTACCATAGCGGGCTCTAAACCCAACGCTGACTTCATGGCTTCGCGCACGCTTACAGCCCCTAATGCAATGGTTCAGTTGATTGATTTAAGTGCCAACAGTCCCACCACCTATGCCTGGTCCTTCAGTCCCAATACGGTGAATTACCAAGGGGGTACCACATCGGCTAGCCGAAACCCTTCGGTTACGTTCTCGGCAGAAGGCAACTATACGGTTTCCCTTACGGCTAGCAATGCCAACGGCTCGAATCAAAAAACCAAAGACGCTTACATCAGTGTACAGTTGAACAACGTGGAGCAACCCGTCGTGCTGTACCGTTTGTTCCCCAATCCCAGCATCGGCCCATTCACAATCACTGGTTTTGAGAATGACCAGTTGTTGGAAATGCATGCGGTTACAGCACAGGGACAACGCATTGCCTTGCAGCAAACCGCTCCCTGGGAATTTGTTCTCCAAGGCCCCAATGGCTTGTATTACCTGGAAGGAATCTTGGCCTCTGGTCACCGTATCAGCTTGCCATTCGTAAAATTGGATTAAGCCCAAAGGCGCATGGGTATTGACCATTTCCAAGAAAAAAGAACTCCCTGGTCGGAGTTCTTTTTCATTAAGGCCCTCTTTGCATTCGGGGCTCTCTTGGCTTGGCAATGGCTCATGCGTTTGCTGTTTTTAGGGCTAGTAGGAAATCCTGAACTCTGGTGGGAAACCCAATCCCATGCTTGGAGAATGGATGCTTCCATGGCTTCCTATTGGTTTGCTTTGGGCTTGCTCGCTCTTCTGTTGCCCGGTAAAGCCCGCATGTGGGGCCTTCGGTTGGGCTTATTTGCCTTGATCAGCAGCGGTTTGTTATTGGCTGTTTCAGATGCTGAATTTTGGGTGCTGTGGGGAAGTCGATTCAATGCTCAAACGCTGCATTACCTGGCATATCCCCGTGAGTGTTTAGCCTCTTTGAACCTGGGCCAAATGACCGGGATAGCCTTATTGATGTTGATTTCAGCATTGGGGGCATATACCATTAGCGCCCGAATGAGCCTGGGGAATTCCACCCCCTGGATTCCTTGGGGACTATCCTTGATTATGGCCTTTTTTCTGGCCCGCGGTGGCTTCAGCCCAACTCCCTTACAGCCCAGTTCTGTGTATTACAGCACTCATCCTTTGCGCAACGCAGCGGCTACCAACGGTACATGGAATTTCTTTTTCATATTGAGTCAGCAGCGCTATAAACCTCAATTGCAAGCTTGGAAAGGGGAGCCTCAGGCACAATTCTATTTTCAACAGGATTCAGGTGCATCTCCCATTTGGGTTCAAGCGAATAGACCCCATGTTTTCCTGTTTATTTTGGAAAGTTTCACCGCTCAATTTTCCCAGGTATTCTCTGATGGAAGAGGGCTTAGAAACGGCAAAAGCGAAATGCCCTTTTTGGATGAACTGGCCTTGCAAGGATTGCGATTTTCCAAAACCTACGCTTGCGGCGATCGAACTGACAAGGGACTGGCCGCCATTTTGGCAGGATATCCTGGCCAAATTTGGCAAAGCCTATTGAACGAACCCGAGCGATTTCGCCATCATAGGGGTCTGCCCAGCGTTTTTAAGGATCACGGCTATCGCACTCATTTCTACTACGGAGGCGATGGTGAATTCTCCAACACCGCTGCTTTTGCACAGGCCATGGGCCTAGATTCCATTCACGATGAATCTACCTTTTCAACCCTTTTCAAACGCGACAAATGGGGCCTTGTAGATGCAGATGTGTTGCAATCTTTAGGGTCCAGCATGGGCCGGGTACAGGATGCGAATCCTCAATTCATCACTTGGCTCTCCTTGAGTAGCCACGAACCTTATCGTGTGGCTGAATTGGATCCAGGTTTTTCTAGCTCCTGGGATCAAATGGACCGCTACCGGGCTTCAGTGCGCTACACTGACGCTTGCCTAAGGTCATTCTTTACCCAATTTCAAAAGGCAGCTTGGTTTCAACAATCCTTATTCATCTTCATGGCCGACCACGGCCGCGACATCGAAACGGGCTATACCTATGTGGGAGAACCGTCCTTTTTTCAGATTCCTTTTTTCGTTTGGGGGCCGGCTTTAAAAGAGGAATTCAAGCATCAAGAGACCCGAGGGGTCTTCAGTCAAGCTGACCTCCCCAATACCTTGTTAGCAGGAATGGGATGGGAGATGCTCCACAATCCTTATTCACGCAATGCCTTAAAATCGGGCTTTCCCCATGTCGCGATTTGGCACACCGAAGGGAGAATGGGACTCATGGATTCAGGCTCCTTTGTGCAAGGTCAAATTGAGATGGCTCCAACAATGCCGCAGCAGCGACTGAGAGGAATCGAAAATGATTTGTGGAATCGAATTGAGTCAGGCAAATGGTAAAAAAATCGACATGTTTCTGTCCATGAATTGTTTGGCATATTTTTTGAAAAGTTCAACAGCGTGAAACGATTCCCGAGAAAAATATGGTTTTTAGCCTTTTTGATTCTGCTGAATCTGGTGGGCTACTCGTGGGCCCGTTGTTATTTTCAATCCCGCCCACAATCGCTATCCGAAGAGTATAACGAACGCATACAGTCGGTTAACGCTTCGGCTTCAATAGGTTACAAATATTTGGAGTTGGGGTTGGAGTTCGTGAAGTTGCTTGCTAAGCAACGATGAAATTCGAAGGTCACTTACCGGGCATGTATTGGAAAGGCGCTCAATGGGCCCTTCGGTACAAAATCCACCATGCATTCTTTTGGTTGCTTGCCGCCATTGTAGGGGCTTGGTTGTTTCGAAATAGCGAAACCCCGGTAGAGGCTGTATGGCGCATGATGTTGGTACTCAGCGTGCACATGGTGGTTTCTTATGTCAACTTGTATTACTTGGTTCCCAAATTCTTGCGCAAGGGAGAATATGCCATTTATACCTTGGGCCTGCTATTGACATTGGGCAGTGCTACCTTTCCCATGGCCATTTTGGTGCACACCATCTTGAACGATCAAGACTTGCAAAGCCTGGTTTGGTCTACCTTCTTCTTGGGTGTTATTGCGTTGAGCTTGTTGTTCACAGTAGCCATTTCGATGGCCTTCAAATTGGTCAAAGATTGGTACCAGGAGCAGCGAAAGAGACAAGAATTGGAACAGCTTCAGCTTCAAACGGAGTTGAAATTCTTGAAGAGCCAAATCAATCCTCATTTCTTATTCAATAGCCTCAACAATATCTATGGGCTGACGCTTTTAAAATCTGACAAAGCCTCAGCTGCCCTGCTCAAGTTATCTGGAATACTGCGCTATGTGTTGCATGATGGGTCCAAAAACCGGGTTCCATTGGAATCTGAACTTGAACAGTTGGAGAACTATTTTGAGTTGGAAATGCTGCGACTGGCCGACTCGAGCGATTGCCAAATCCAACTGCTTCCTCCCGATGAAGAAATGTACATTGAACCCATGTTATTCATGACCTTGTTGGAAAATGCTTTCAAACACGGGCATAAGCAGGGGGGGAGTCCACAGGTCTCTTGTCAAGGCCATCCAATCGAGAACGGGTATGTGTTTCGGGTTGAAAACCAAATATCAAAATTGACTTCTCCATCTGTTGAAAAAGGCGGCATAGGGCTGGTCAATCTCAAAAAACGATTGGAATTGACCTACTCAGGCCATTACCACTTTCAAACGACCATCACCGACAATCGCTATGGCTGCGAATTGTCCATAAATCTAAAGGAATAATGAAAAAAATACGCTGCATACTCATTGATGATGAGCCCTTGGCTTTGGATGTTCTCAAAACCCTATTGGCTGAATTCCCACAGATTGACATCATTGGCTTGTTCCAAGATCCTCAATCGGCATTGACCTATTGGCAAGAACACGAAGTAGATGTGGTGTTCACTGATATTCACATGCCTAACCTCGATGGTCTTAGCTTGATCAAAGAGCGAAAGGCCGCTCAGACTGCAGTCGTATTTACAACCGCGCATTCAGAATTTGCTGCTGAAGCATTCGAATTGGAAGCTTTGGATTATTTACTAAAGCCCATTTCTCCTGAACGTTTGGCCAAAACCGTACACCGATTGATGGAATTTGCTGAGCTTCGGGGTCAGGCCCAGGCTTCGGTGCTAGAAGAGGGCTATCTGTTTGTCAAAGTAGATGGGGATCACCAAAAAATTGCCTACAAAGACATTCTCTACGTTGAGGCTTTTGCTGATTACGTAAAAATTTGGACTGGGCCTGAAAAACGCTATGTAACCCTTCAGACCATGCGAAAAATGGAGCAAAAATTACCCTCAGATTTGTTCATTCGCACCCATCGCAGTTTCATCGTCTCCAAAGACAAAATTGAGTCGATCCAAAGTCAAGCCATTCAGGTTGGTGCCGCGCGCATTCCCGTAGGCAAGAATTACAAAGATTCCGTGTTGTCATTGCTGAAAGAAAATGGCTTAAAATAGCGGTTGTAATAAAATTATGACTTCCTTCAAATTGTTGAAATTCAATAATTTGATACAAATGCTTATAATTTTTCTAAATCGAATAAAATAATTTGGCCATTCTCAAGTTAATACGCTTGGAAGGGCAGTGATACTGCCCTGTAAAAACAAAAATTGTGAGTAAGCTAGATTACAACAAGATCAAGAATCTTGCAGCCTCAAAGCGAATTCCCATTAAAGAATTGGCTAGGCGTTGTGACTTAAGTGAGCAAGGATTTCATTACATGCTAAAAAAACAAACCATGCGGGTAGATACCTTGGAGCGCATTTGTGAGGCGCTTGAGGTTTCACCGTTTGAGTTATTTGGCTCACTGGATGGTAGTGTAGACAACCCCATGGCCACCATGAGCCAAAATGCGCAGATGTCCAATGAAAGAGCGGAACAGCTCTTGCATAAATTGGACATCATCATCGATTTGCTGCGTCTACAGAAAATTGGATAACCCTTAACCGTAGGTATTTCGAGCTACTTCTGCAGCTTTCTCAAAAGCTTCGGTAATCAGGCTATGATCATCCCCTTGGCTAATCAACCAAGGCAATACCTGTTCGGTAGGCACATTGCCCGTTAGGTCGTCTTTGGCCATGGGGCATCCGCCGAAACCGCCAAAAGCACCTTCGAATCGCCGACAGCCTGAATCGTAGGCGGTCTTCACTTTTTCCATCCAAGCCTGAGGTTGGGCATGAAAATGAGCTGAAACGTGCAGGTCTGAGTGGCACAAGGACTGAAATAGATAGTGAATCGACGAAGGAGAGGCTTGGCCAGTTGTGTCTGCCAACGAAATGTTGCGTATGCCCAACTTCTGAATTTGCCTTACCCATGTCAGCACCTCTTCTTCGCTGTAGGGTTCTCCATACGGATTGCCAAAACCCATGCTGATGTAGGCAACCACTTCTTTGCCCGCCGCCTTGGCTAAGGCTTGAATTTTAGCGAGCCTTATGTAGGCCTCACTGCGGCTTGAATTGGTGTTTCGGCGCTGGAACGCTTCGCTCACGGAAAAGGGAAAGCCTAAATAATCAACGCCGGGCAGGCTACAGGCTCGCAGCGCCCCCCGAAGATTGGCCACGATGACCAGCAATTTGGTGCGACCTTTATGGGGTGCTATGGCTTGAATCACTTCTGCGCTATCAGCCATTTGAGGAATGGTAGCCGGGTTCACAAAAGACCCGCAATCAAGAATGTCAAATTGGCATTGCAGGAGCGTTAAACACAATTCGATTTTCGCTTGGGTAGAAATCGGCCTCTGAATGCCTTGCATGGCATCTCTGGGGCATTCTACATATTCCAAACGAGGATCGAATTCCATTACAGGTGCTCGAAAAAATACTGCGAAACTTTCTTGTACAAGTGCGCTCGGTCGCGGCCCATTACGTTGTGTTCATGCCCGGGATAAATGAAGTAATCCAAGCCTGTAACTCCCGACTGAACGCATTTCTCTACAAAGAGTTGGCTGTGTTGCCACAATACCACATTGTCTAATGTACCGTGAATCATCAACAATCGTCCTGCGAGTTTATTTGCATGATTGAGCAAGCTGTTGGCGGCGTAACCATCGGGGTTCTCTTGAGGGCGATCCATGTACCGCTCGGTGTACATGATTTCGTAGTAATTCCAGTCGATGACAGGTCCACCGGCTACCCCAACTTGAAAGGCTCCGGCTTGACGCGTCATGAGAGAGGTGGTCATGAATCCACCAAAACTCCAGCCGTGCACCCCACAGCGATTGGAATCGACATAGGGCAGGGATTTGAAATGCCGCAACACCGCCAGCTGATCGTTCATCTCGACCAGGCCCAGATTTCGAAAGGTGGCTTGCTCGAAGGCCAATCCACGATGCGAAGAGCCCCGGTTGTCAACCGTATAGACGATGTAACCGGCTTGCGCCATGTAGTGAAACCAAAGATTGGCTCCACCCAACCAGCGGTTTTGAATCATTTGAGCATGCGGGCCGCCATACAGGTAACAAACCACCGGGTATTTCTTCGATGGGTCAAAGTCACTGGGGTAAAAAGTGCGGGTATACAGGATATTGCCCTCGTTTTCCAATTGGCTCATTTCCATGCGGGCCAGCGAATACTCTTGCAAAGGGTTGGCCGCTTCAAAGACCAACAGCGGGGTCTGCACCGTAGCCGATTCTTTCCAATTGATGGCCTGCACCAGGTAGCTGCGAGGGGTGTTCGTACTGGAAAACATGTCAACAAACATCGATTGAGCAAAATTGCAGGAGGCAGGCGATACGCTATGTACACCTTGGAATTGGGTGAGCAATACGGGCTTAGAACCTTTGCTGCCCCAATTCCAAGCATATACGTCAACGTTCAACGGTGAACGCTGTGTGCTCGTATACAACATGGCATTCGCCTGAATGGATGAGCTCGATGCACCCGAAGCAAAGCCCAGAAAGTCCAATACTTCCCAATTGCCTTGGGTAAGGGGTCGAACAGCCCCTTTGCCGTGCAGGGTTAGATTGAACCCCACAGGCGATGGAGTTAATTCAGTTTTTCCCTTTGAACTATACAACCACAGGTGGTTATAGCCCGAATATTCAGAGAAAAACAGGAAATCAGTCTGGGAACCGGGCAGGAAATGCAATCCGTGTTCGGGCTCCACGTAGCGAGGGCTGGTTTGTGTAAACAGGGTTGTGATCAGGGCGCCGGTTTCGCTGTCGTATTGCTTCAACGCGCAAGTGTCTTGGCCTCGGTTCAATGCAAAAACATACACGCTTTTTTCGTCTGGCGACCAAGTGATGTTGGTCAGGTATTGGTCGTAGGGGCCTTCGGTTTGCAAATAAACCACCTTGGATGATCCGGTCTGGGCAATGCCGATGCTCACTGTGTGGCTGGAGTCACCCGCCATGGGATAGGGGATGGACTGGTGTTTGGCAGGTCTTTCATTGAGGTCTACCAAAGGGTAAGGGCTCACCCGACCTTCATCCATTCGGTAAAACGCCAAACGATGGCCCGAGGGAGACCAAAACAATCCCTTCTCGATGCCAAATTCATTGCGGTGAACGCTTTGCCCGTACACGATACCGTGGCCACCGTCGGTGGTGAGTATTTGGTCATTCAGGTACAATTGATCATCGAGCACATAGGCTACTGATCGGCCGTTGTCGGTTATTTCCAAGGCTTGAGTGCCCGCTGGAATGCGAATCCCGGCTTCTTTAGCCTGGGTCTGGATGTTTAAAAATTCAATTCCCGTCTTGGATTGAAACCAAACTTCATTTTCGTTTAACCAATGAAATGCAGGGAAATAGGGCATCTGAAACCAACTAAAAAAACTGTCAATGGGCAGCAATACAGACTCTGATCCCGATCGGGCATCACGGGTTTTCAGGTTTTTAATTTTATCGCTGTAATTCACATAGGCCAGGTTTGGACTGTTGCCTCTCCAGGCCAGGTTTCCCAAGCCTCCAGGATAAAGCGCTGAGCTGAAACAAGCATTCAAATCCAAGGCTTTTTTACCCTCAGACTGGGCTAAATCGTTCACACGGGTTTGGGCTTGTTCCAAGGATTGGGCTCGCAAGCCCCCTAAAATGCTCAAACCAAAGGCAAAGGCCGCGATATTCCGGTATTTCATGGTGCGTCTTTCAGACATATGCCGCAATTTTGCCCTTAAAATTGAGCAATGCAAACACGGGAAGAAATTGTCGAAAATGCCTGGAACGATCGCAGCCTTTTGGCAGAGGCCAATACATTGAATACCATTGAATCCATCGTCGAAGACTTGGACAAAGGCCATTTGCGAGTAGCCGAGCCCCAAGGAGCTGACTGGAAGGTGAATGACTGGGTCAAGAAGGCCGTGATTTTGTATTTCCCCACTCGAAGCATGGAAACCACTCACGCGGGCCCTCTCGAGTTTCACGACAAAATGCCCTTGAAATCGGGTTACGCCGAATTGGGAATCAGAGTGGTACCGCATGCGGTAGCTCGCCACGGATCATATTTGGCTCCCGGCGTGGTGCTGATGCCAAGCTATGTGAATATTGGCGCCTATGTAGATTCAGGAACCATGGTTGATACATGGGCCACTGTGGGTAGCTGCGCTCAAATTGGAAAGAACGTTCACCTCAGCGGCGGTGTGGGAATTGGCGGTGTATTGGAGCCCGTACAAGCGGCCCCAGTCATCATCGAAGATGGCGCTTTTGTGGGAAGTCGCTGCATTGTGGTAGAAGGGGTTCGAGTAGGCAAAGAAGCCGTTTTGGGAGCAGGTCTCACCTTGACCATGAGCACCAAAGTCATCGATACCCGCACGGGAGAAGAATTGCCCAAAGGCTTTATTCCTCCTCGCAGCGTAGTAATTCCCGGCAATACGGCCAAAACGTTTGAAGGTGGGACTTTCTATGTGCCTGCCGCCCTGATCATTGGAGAGCGAAAAGCCAGCACCGATCAGAAGACTTCTTTGAATGACGCCCTTCGGGATTTTAACGTAGCTGTATAATGCGCATTGGGTTCGACGCCAAAAGGCTTTTCTTCAATTCTTCGGGACTGGGCAATTACGCTCGGTTTCATGCGGGAATCATGAGAGATATGCCAGGCTTCGAATCAATTTGGCTCAGTCCCCAATCAGCCAGCCGAGATGGTTTGCAGGCTCACTGCCCAAAAAGGAGTTATCCCGGATTTCGAAGTTGGGGCATGGGAAAGTGGGCAACCCATCAAGGCATTGAAATCTATCACGGCCTGAGCAATGAACTCCCATTTGACTGGCCGAGTAAGCAAGCCTCTGTGGTAAGCGTTCACGATACCATTTTCTTGGATTACCCAGACTATTATTCGCGTTGGGACCGCATGATTTACCGAATAAAACTGCAATCGGCTCTGCAAAAAGCACATGCAGTGGTGGCAACCAGCGAATTCACTAAGTCCCGGCTCGAATCATACTTCCCTACGTTGGACAACGTGCAGGTGATTTACCAGGGCCTGCATCCCGAGTTTACGCAATTTCAAGACCATAAGCCTTTGACCACGGAAAGGCCTTATTTCATTTACCATTCGACCTTCAATGCCCGCAAAAATCACCGAACCTTGTTGGAGGCCTTTTCTTTGATACACAAGCAGTGCGATTGGGATTTGGTCTTGATAGGTAGGCCCGGTTCTGAATGGAAAGCGCTGAACCACTGGGTTTCCAACCAAGGGTTTGGGAATAGGGTTGCCATGCTTTGCGATTTGCCTCAATCTGAACTGATGGGGTATTTACGGTCGGCTTCGGCATTCGTTTACCCCAGTTTTTCAGAAGGTTTTGGCATTCCCTTGATCGAAGCGCAGGCCATGGGATTGCCCATGGCTGTGAGCAGGATTCCCGTTTTTGAAGAGCTTTTGGCCGGAGGCGCTCTGTATTTTCATCCCAATAACAGCGAGGAAATGGCTTCTGCTATGCTCGAATTGCAGCGTTCAGAAACGCGCATTCGCCTGCTGAGTGAATCCCAGCAGCAAAGCCAGCGATGGGAACGCCATCGAATACGGGATCAATGGGCGACTTTATACAATCAACTCACAAGGAGCCTCTGAAAATCTTAACGGCGATGGCCAGGAGAATGACACCGAAGAATTTACGCATGGTCAACATGCCGGCTTGCCCAATTTTTTTCTCAAGCCAATCGGTACCCCGTAAGACGATATAAATCAGGACCAAATTGGGAATGATGCCCATGAGTATTGTGGCCTCAGAATAAACGGTTTTAAGCGATAAAATCGTTGTCAACGTACCTGAACCGGCGATGATGGGGAATGCCACAGGAACAATGCTGCCACTTGGAGCATTGGGGTCGGTGCGAAAAATATCGATGCCCAGTACCATTTCCAAACCCAGTAAAAACATGACAACGCTTCCTGCCAAAGCGAAGGAAGATTGGTCGATGCCCAGCAAGCGCAAAAACGATTCTCCAGCCAAGAGAAAACCGATCATCAGGGCGGCAGAAGCCAAGGTTACCTTCAAGGGATGAATGTGTCCAATTTTGGTCTTCAATGAAACCAAGATGGGAATGGAACCCAACATGTCAATGACCGCAAAAAGGGTAAAGAAGACAGTTAATGATTCGTTCCAATTCATAGCACCAAGTTAATGAAAAGGACTGTCGGGTTCTTTGGATATGACACGATAGGCCACCCAATCAGCCAATCGGCTGCTCAAGGCATTGATCAGCAAGGCCATTTTCCCTTGAAAAGTCAACACCAAATGGGTTCTGCGTCGTTCAACGGCACGAACGATGTGTTGGGCCACTTCTTCAGAGCTCATGAGTTTCTTTTCATTCAAGGGAGACTCTTTTTGGGTGTCGCCCTGTGCATTCAAAGCGGTTTTGCGTATGTTGCTTGCCGTATAGCCCGGACATGCAATCAAGACATGCAGGCCGGTATGGCGGTTTTCAATGCGCAAACTTTCCAGAAAACCGTGCATGGCGAACTTAGAGGCACTGTAACCGGTACGAGCAGGCAATCCTTTGAAACCGGCCACTGAAGAAACACCGATGACACTGCCTTTGCTCGCGAGCAAATGGGGCAGGGCATACTTGGTGCAGTACACGGCTCCCCAAAAATTGATGCGCATGACGCGTTCCAAAACTTCAACATCGACATCTGTGAACAGCGCTCGCATGCTAATGCCCGCATTGTTGTATAAGGCATCGATGCGCCCAAAGGCAGACACGGCAGAATCGATTAGTTTTTGGCAATCTTCGGGGAAGCTTACATCGCCAATAACCGATACAACCTTAACACCATGAGATTCACAATGCGCTACAGTATCAGATAAGGCTGTAGCATTTCGAGCCATCAAGGCCAAATGGTGCCCTTTTTGAGCCAACTCAATGGCCAGAGATTGACCAATTCCACTGGAGGCACCTGTCACTATGCTGCAGGGAGTTATTCTTTCCATTTGATGCTGCAGCCAACGGCTGGAATTTCGGGGTAATCGATTTCCAATCCATCCAATGTGTATTCAATGGCATCTTCCAAATGCACACTCATCACTCCTGATTCATTCTCCCAATTGTCATCGATAGCCCCTTTGTAAACCAATTCACGTCTGGAATTGAAAACGAATACCTCGGGGGTTTTCTGGGCACCTAACGATTTGAGAACCGCCTGATTTTCGTCGTACAAGTAAGGGAAAGGAAGGCGGTATTGCTGCGCCAATCGCTGCATTTCAGAAAAGGAGTCGGCCGGTTTTTGCACCACGTCATTCCCATTGATGGCCACCATCGCCAAGTTGTCTTCTTCAAATTTCTTGAATAAGCGCACCAAGCGGGGCCAATAAGCCAATGCATAGGGGCAATGGTTGCAGGTCACTACCAAAACCATGGCGTACTTATCTGCGAAATCAAAGGAATTAACCATTTGATTTTCTGTGCTTTTCA
Source organism: Bacteroidota bacterium (assembly GCA_030833525.1). Classification (GTDB taxonomy): domain Bacteria; phylum Bacteroidota; class Bacteroidia; order NS11-12g; family UBA955; genus JALRLA01. The sequence goes on from JAURGZ010000004.1 coordinate 51,045, forward strand.
AGCAAAATGGCTTGAGAGAATCCCCGATGTTCATTGAGTATGCAATTTACAATGGAAAAAGCAGGAAAACCATTGCCCAAAATTGCCAATTTTCATGGTTTGGGCCAATCCTTTTGTTTATTTTGCAACCATGTCTGACTTCGTAGTTTCGGCCCGCAAATACAGACCATTGGCCTTTGATCAAGTGGTTGGCCAGCGCCATGTTGCGGACACGTTGATGCACGAAATCAACAGCGGCAAATTGGCCCAAGCTTTTTTATTTACCGGTCCCCGTGGAGTGGGAAAAACTACCTGCGCCCGCATTTTGGCCAAAGTCATCAACCAAAAAGAAACGGCAGACGGCAAAGAGAGTGATTTTGCCTTCAATATTTTTGAACTGGATGCAGCTTCTAACAATAGCGTGGATGACATTCGGCATTTGATTGACCAGGTTCGCATTCCACCTCAAGTAGGTAAATACAAGGTATACATCATTGATGAGGTGCACATGCTCTCGGCTCAGGCTTTCAATGCCTTTTTGAAAACCTTGGAAGAACCTCCTTCTTATGCCATTTTCATTCTAGCTACTACCGAGAAGCATAAGATTCTGCCCACCATTTTGTCGCGTTGCCAAGTATTCAATTTCAATCGCATTGCAACCGAAGACATGGTTCAACACCTCAAAGGCATTGCCGAAAAAGAAGGGGTGCAAGCCGATGCTGATGCCCTTCATTTGATTGCCGTCAAAGCCGACGGGGGGCTGCGCGATGCACTGAGTATGTTTGACCAATTGGTAAGCTTTGGAGAGGGCAAATTGGAGTACAGCCAAGCCATTGAGATTCTCAGTGTACTGGATCCCGATTACTTTTTCAACCTCACCGATACATTGCACCAGGCCAAGGCTTCTGAAGCACTCATGCAATTCGATTCCATATTGAAGAAGGGATTTGACGGTTCGGTCTTTGTCTCTTCATGGGCCCATCACCTGCGCAATTTGGTCATGTGTCAAGATGCAAAGACAGCTTCTTTGCTCGATGTAGGAGAAGGATTTCGCGAGAAATATTTGGAGCAATCGCATCGCCTGGGATTTGGATATTTACTCAACAGCCTAAACTTGGTATCTGAGTGCGATGAGAAATACAAGACCAGTCGCAATCCCCGATTGCTGTTGGAATTGTGTTTGCTCAAAATGGCGCAATTGCCCTTGTTGCTGAATGCCTTGCCGAGCTTTGACGAACTAAAAAAAAAAGGCCTTAACTTAGGTTCTGTTCGTCCCATTTCTGATCGCAAACCTCGAGCAGAAGCCCAAATCATACTGGAGTCTCCCCGAAATCAAGCCCGCGAAGATGCGGCTCAGGTTTCGCAATCGCCTGTGCCCACACCTGAGGCGTCAGGTCCCCCTGCCGTCAGCAACCCCGCTTTGAGCAAGGCAAGAACGGCCGCCTTACCTTTGTCTAAGGGCTTTGAAGCTTTCAAGGCTCAAAAGCGTCCCGCTGTAGCTCCAACCCCCTCTGAGCCTGAAGTGCAGCTACAGGAGCCTAGCCCTTCACCCGAAGGATCTGGCACCCTTCAAGAAGATGCAGTCAAACAAGCATGGAACCGCTGGTGTGAACAACAATCGCCCCGCATCAAAGCTTCTTTGCTCGCGGCTGATTTGAAACTAGAAGGAAGTACCATAAACGCCTGCTTTACGGCTTCCCATGTCAAAGAAATTCTCGAAGAAGTTCGCGTTGAACTCTTGGCCTATTTGCATCATACGCTTTCTACCCAAGGCCTGAGTGTGGAATTCCAAAAGTTGGAAACTGAAACCGAGACTCGAAAACCATATACAGATAAAGAAAAGTTGGATTTCTTGATGGAAAAGCATCCCAAACTCAAGGAGGCCGTAGACTTGTTGAATCTGCGTATTCCCTAGGTTTTGGCTTTGTTGTGCAGATTGCTGCTCGTATTTTTGTATCTCCATGTCTGAGGCACGCTCCCTTCCCTCGTTTGACAATACCGCAGTGGCCTTTGCTCATAAGAGCAATTGGCAATTGCGAAAAGCAAAATGGCTATTTCGCTCATTTGGATTTACTTGGCTTCTCAAGCATGGGAATACCCTCTCCAAATGGGCTCTTCTTTTGGGTTTTAAGGGCCTGATTCGCAATACCATTTTCGAACAATTTTGCGGAGGTGAATCAGCCGAAAGCAGCGAAAAGGCAATTGAAAACCTTCATCAATTGGGTGTAGGAACCATTTTGGATTATTCGGTCGAGGGAGAAGAAACCGAAGATGTTTTTGAAACAACTGCCCGTGAAATTGCCGTGAGCATTCGCAAAGCAGGCTCAGACCCACGCATTCCTTTTGCCGTATTCAAAGCCACAGGCATCATGCCTTTTGATTTGCTCGTAGCTCAGAGCAGCGGGCAAGCTTTGACCAAAGAACAGCAAGCCATTTGGGACAGGGCAGAAACACGATTCATGGGTCTTTGTGCGCTGGCCGAAGAGTGCCAAGTTCGCTTGTTCATCGATGCAGAAGAATCGTGGATACAACCTGCCATTGATGCCTTGGCCGAAACAGCCATGCTCAAACACAACCACAGCCGCTGCTTGATTTACAATACCATTCAGTTGTATCGCCACGATCGTTTGGCTTATCTAAAAGAACAGATTCAAAAAGGTCAGCACCTGTTGGGATTCAAATTGGTTCGAGGTGCCTACATGGAAAAGGAGCGAGAACGCGCTCAAAAATACGGGTACCCGAGTCCCATACAAGTGAATAAAGAGAGCACCGATCGCGATTACGACCTGGCTGTTATGCACTGCTTGGAACACCGTAATCGCGTATCCATTTGCATTGGAACTCACAATGAGAAAAGCAGTTTGCTTGCTGCCCAATACTTGGTCGATCACGCCGTAGACGCCTCAGACTCCGTGTATTTTTCTCAACTCTTGGGCATGAGCGATCACATCAGTTTCAACTTGTCATCCAAAGGGTTTCGAGTGGCCAAATATGTCCCCTATGGACCCATTGCTTCGGTCATGCCTTATTTGTTGCGCCGAGCACAAGAAAACAGCTCAGCCAAGGGCCAGGCTGGCAGAGAATTGGTTTTAATTGAAACCGAAATAGTACGCAGAAAAAAATCAGCATGAACAGTTGGATAAAATCAAGTTGGAAACCGCTGGGATTGTTGTTGGTCATGGGCACCGTAGTAGCCGGTTTGTTCGTTCCGCTGAAACCCGGCATTTTGGATGTGAACCCTCAGAAATTAGAAGGACCTACGCCTGAACTCAACTGTTTCGTTTACAATGTCCCGGAGAATTGGAAAGCGACCGAAGTGGTACTGCAATCAGGCCCTCATCAATGGAGAAGCAACCGCTTGAGTAGCCTTCAAAAAGGCCAAATATCGGCTAGTTTTCATCCCAATAACAGTCAACCCGAATCGGCCTTCAACCGGCTTTATTCTGTTTTTGTGCACCTGGAAAACGACAGCCAGGGCACTTGGATGGGATTGCCAGATGCCGTTTGGTTGGACCTGAGTACTCGCAGTTCCGATAGTGTGTCCACAACGGTTGCTCAGTCTGCCAAAGAAGAAGGGGATCGTTTCTCAGGATTGCCCCATCGCCCCATATTGAACGAGAGCATTCGCAACCAATTCTTTCATGTGCCCATGTGGTTTGCCATGATGTTTTTGCTGCTGTTTTCAGCTGTCTATGCAGTGCTGTACTTGATCAAAGGGCAGATGGACGATGATACACGAGCCGATGCCTTCATACGAGCCGCCTTAGTAGCCGGTGTAATTGGGTGTGTGACGGGAGCCGTGTGGGCTAGGGCCACCTGGGGCGATTGGTGGCCAAGGGATCCCAAATTGAATGGTGTGGCCTTGGGCATGTTGATGTATTTCGCTTATTTGTTGCTGCGCTCTACTTTGAAAGATCCCTTGCAGCGCGCCCGTCTTTCCAGCGTTTATGGCATTTTCGTCTTCCCGCTGTTCATTGCCTTGATTTGGATCATGCCCAAACTCTCGAGCAACACGCTGCATCCCGGCAGCGGGGGCACGGTAGGTTTCAAGAAATACGACTTGGATGACACCTTGAAAATGATTTTTTATCCAGCGGTAATCGGTTGGATATTGGTATACACCTGGATAGCCCAATTGGTCTATCGAACAAAAAAACTCGAACAATCCCAAGAGCAAGACCATGCTTAATCTACTCTCATCATTCAACGAGGCCGCTGTAGGCTTCTTGGTTAGCGAAGCCAAATTCAACGCCACGGCCACTGTTTTGGTCATCATCATGCTGGGCCTAGGTCTGTATTTGTTTCGACTGGATCGAAAGTTGAGCCGCATGGAAAAAAACCAGGAGGGCCGAGACACATGAAACCCTTGCACATTGCATTGATCATCATAGCCGCCATTGGGTTGGCTACCGTGATAAGCTTGTACGGCAATACGGCACAATACGTATCGTTTTCTGAAGCCGAAGCCTTATCGCAAGAGCATCCATTCAAGGAGTACCATGTGGTTTGCAAACTCAACAAGTCCAAACCCCTGGAATACGATGCTCAAGAAGATGCCAATCGCTTGGTTTTTTTCGCCGTCGATAGCTTGGGTAACGAAAGCCAAGTGATTTTCAACAAGCCCAAACCCCAAGACATGGAACGAAGCGAAAAACTGGTTTTGATTGGCCGCCACAAATCAGGTGTATTCTATGCCAGCAACATCTTGTCCAAATGCCCTTCGAAATACGAAGATGCGCCCGTTCAAGTAGGAACCGCTAAGAATTAAACCATGGCCAACGAATTAGCTTCTGCACCCATTCAATTTCAAGGAGAGTGGCTTTGGTTGGGGAATACCGGCCATGCCGTAGTCATTCTCGCATTCGTCGCTTCCTTGTTGGCGGCTTTTGCCTTTTACAAAGCCAGCCAAGATGATTCGGGACTTTGGATGAACTGGGCCAAACGCTTTTTTGTTGGCCACAGTATGGGCGTTTTGGGCATTGTAATCGTGCTGTTTTCGCTCATTTTCTTTCACCGTTTTGAATACTATTACGTTTGGCGCCACAGTTCTTTGGCCTTGCCTACCCATTACATGATTTCCTGTTTTTGGGAAGGCCAAGAGGGAAGCTTCTTGTTGTGGATGTTTTGGAACTCGGTGATTGGCCTGGTTTTGCTTCGCCAAAAATCAACCTTTACCGCACCTGTAATGGCTGTAATGGCATTTGCAGAAGTGGCCTTAAGCTCGATGCTCCTGGGCGTAGAATGGGGTTCTTTTCATTTGGGAAGCAGCCCCTTCGAATTGCTCAGAAGCGAACGCCCCGACTTTCTTCAAATCCCTATTTTGGGCTCGCTCGGTGTAGGCAATTACTTGCAAGTCATCACCGATGGCAACGGTTTGAACCCCTTGCTTCAAAACTATTGGATGGTCATTCACCCGCCTACCTTGTTCTTTGGTTTCGCCACCGCCACGGTTCCCTTCGCGTACAGCTTAGCTGGATTGTGGAAAGGAGGGCAGGACCGCTCTTGGATTCGCCCCGCGCTTATCTGGAGCTTGGTTTGCACCGGCATATTGGGCTTGGGCATCATCATGGGTGGTTATTGGGCTTACGAAAGCTTGAACTTCGGCGGATACTGGGCATGGGATCCCGTTGAAAATGCTTCGTTGATGCCTTGGCTGCTGATGGCAGCAGCAGCCCATATGCTGCTGATTTCCAAAAGCACAGGCAAGCATTTATTCTCTGCTCACCTGCTGGTTCACTTGAGTTTTTGGCTGGTGCTTTATGCCACGTTTTTGACTCGCAGCGGCATTTTGGGGGAAGCCTCCGTGCACAGTTTTACCGATTTGGGTCTTTCAGGACAGTTGCTGTTGTTCCTATTGGCCTTCATTGGTTTGTCGTGGTGGGTTAGCCATTCTGGTTCAAAAGGCCGCAGCCGAATTGGTTGGGGAATGGCCCTCGCCTTGATTGGCATTCCCTTGCTCAGCCTTGTGATTCCAGAATCGGCAAGCACTGGGTTTAGCAGCGGGCTGAAATGGGGTGGAATATTGCTGTTTTCAACAACTCTAGTCGGTTTCATTCAATCCCTGATGAAGGAAACGGCAAACGCCGATTCTGCTGAAAATGAGGACCGCATCGATAGCCGTGAATTCTGGATGTTCCTGGGAGCCATGTTCTTGATATTGAGCTTGGTTCAAGTGTTTTTCGCTACTTCTATACCTGTCTTCAATAAGCTTTTTGGATTCAAGACGGCGGTTCCACAAGCGGCAGACTACAACCGTGTGCAGTTGTGGTTGGCCATGCCCGTTATGGCTCTGATGGCCATGGGTCATTGGTTTCGTTTTCGTCAAACAGCTCCTGAAATCTGGATCAAGGGTTTATTCAAGACCGTAGGGCTCTCATTGGGAATGAGCTTTTTGCTCGCTTGGGCTTTGGAGATATTTGAGCTAGGCTACTTTTTATTTTTGTTCTTCTCGGTTTATCTCATCACAGCCAATGCTTGGTATGCCTTGGAAAAGAAGAAGAAAACATGGCTGGGGCACGGATCGAGCATCGCTCATTTGGGCTTCGGTGTATTGTTATTGGGCGTGCTGATTTCCTCGGTCAATCAGCGAATTTTGACAGCCAGTACGGGCATTGGCATGGCTCCTGAACGCAATGAAAAAGGAGAGATTGATTCAAAAGGAATCGAATTCAATCGTGAAAATGCGATTGTTTACAAGGGCCGCAAAGCGCCCTTTTCTTATTATCAAGTTGAATACAAGGGAGCTCGCCAAGGAGCAGGAAATGATAGCATCAACGAATACTTCTTGCTCTCATTCCGAGATACGGGTTCAGGCGATTCATTCGTATTGGAGCCCAAAACGCAGAACAATCCCAAAATGGGTTTATTGGCTGAACCCGATACGCGTCATTTTCTGAACAAGGATATTTTCACCCATGTGAGTTACCAAAGCAGTTTGGACAAAACCGAGCCTTTTGCCGGTTTTAAAAACGACACCTTGCGTTTGGGACAAACCTTCACCACCTCTTCAGCCAAATTGGCCTTGCGCCTGGATAGTTTCAGCAGTTATCCTAGCCCCGAAGGCTTGATTGTAAAACTGAAGGTGGCCGCAAGCCAAATGGGCTTTGGTTCTGGATTGGAATCTCAATACCAGTACTTGTATCCGCAGTTCAAGATCAATACCCAATCAGGCGCCTTTGAGTCGGCACCTGTTGAATCAAATGAATTGGGTCTGTTTCTGAGCATTCAACACATGAAGATCTTGGACCCCAACCCCAAAGCAGAAAATTTGGAATTTGTCATGCAAACGGGTGAGAAGAAACCTGTCATACCCTATGTTGTGGTGAAATCCATTGAATTCCCGTGGATCAATGCCGTTTGGGCCGGTACCATTCTGATGGTTCTGGGATTTGCCATGAGCATCGCCAAGCGCATTCGCGAACAGCGTCAACTTTTGGCCTAACTTAGCAGGGTGGGAGCACCGACGGTCGATATAGTGGGCTTTGGTCGTTTGGGCCAACATGTGTACTCGTTATTTCAATCCAAGGGCATTCGAGTTCGCTGCGTCTACAGTTCCACTTTGGTGGGGGAGTCCAGCCGCGGTCGTCATGCTTGGCTCACCGATACCGATTTATCTCCACTGGTGTTTCTCTGCATACCCGATGACCAACTGGAACCCCAACTTCAGCTACGCGCACCCAGCACTTCTTTATTCCTTCAGTGCAGCGGGGCCAAATCCTTGGTGAGTTTACCTGGGAAGCGAATCGGAGTTTGGTACCCCTTGCAAAGTTTTAGCCTGAATCGAAGTCCTGCCAATGAGAATTGGCCGGTATTCTTGGAAGCTGACTCAGAATCGCTGGCTGAATTGCAAGCCCTCAATGCGCAGTTAGGCCTTAAGGGAATTCCCATGAACAGCCAGCAACGCCAATTTTTGCATTTAGCTGCCGTATGGGGCAATAATTTCGGGCAATTGGTCATGGGTGTAGCCAAAGACATTTGCGAGTCTCAGGGCTTGGATCCTCAATTTCTCAAGCCATTGCTGCAAGAAACCGCAGAGAAAGCCTTGGATCTGCCTGGAGAAGTTGCGCAAACAGGCCCGGCCCGCCGAAACGACCAGCAAACACAGGCTCTGCACCTGGATTTGATGCAGGACCATCCCGATTGGCAATCGCTGTACAAGGCCCTCAGCGAAAGCATTCAATCGCGTTATCGCAAATAATAGCGCAGCCCCAAATACAGCGTCCTTCCATTGGTGGGCCCCCAAGCATAAGAGGCATCTACAAAATCGTATTCGGGCTTTATGCGTATGGCAGCTGGTGCCATGCGATTGGTTGCATTTTCCAAGCCGAGATACAAATCCAGATGCTCCCAAGATTTGCGAATTTGACCATTCCAAACGGCATAAAAAGGGCTCAAATCTGGAGCGTTCCAATAAGCCCCGTGACTCAAACGTTTGGGACCATTGAGCTGACTGCTCAAATCCATGTACCACTTGCTTCGCGTCTCAAAGCCCCAAACCAATAAACCGCGGTGTGGGGACTGAAAAGGGGCTTGTTGAAAACCATAAGTCCCGTCAGGTCGCCCCAGCCACATCTGGTTGTTGACGTAGCGATATGCGATTTTGAAGGAAAAACGACGGTGAAAATACCCCGATGCTTCTGCGTGCAGGGTTTGGGTGTATCCGGCTTCAGCACCCGTGCGCGTTTGAAGATGCAATTGTTCGGCGTGGGCATCGCGGTCCATGACGGTTTGGGCCTGGAAATCGGTTTGAAATGCATCGATGTTCCATGTCAACGGATACCCCAAGAACATGCCCTTTCCGTTGTAAGAAATGCCATAATTCAAGGCTTGCTCTTGCTGCAATCGGTAGGGTTGAGAAGCATTTCCCATCCATAACAGTTCGCGAGATGAAAGCAAGAGTGGCAAGTACTCGACCAGCGCCCACGGGCTGCGACGCCCCATGCCACCCATGGCGTAAAATTTGTGATTGGGATTCAATTCCCACTTCAAATTCCAGCGAGGGCTTACAAAGGTCCCAAAAAGGTTGTTTCGGTCCACACGCAAACCCAAAACCCAGGAAAGCTCACCCTCCTTGACCCATTCAGCGAATGCAGCTGCATTGCGCTCTTCTCTGTTGAGCGAAAATGCATCGGCTTGAGTCAGCATGCTGCTAGGGGTTTTGAACGCGTCGCTCTGCAGCGTTTCACGGGCCCTGCTGGCCATGATGGAAATTCCAGCTTTCACATTGAACCCTTCAGCAATCATGGGTGATTGGTAAAAACTTTGGTATTCCAAGCGCTTTTCTTGACCCTGGTAATGTCGTCCAATCAAGGAATTGAGCAATGAGGCATGTTCATGTTGGCTCCAACTGACGATATTGCCCCAGCTGCTGCTGGCATCTTCGTTCAGGAACACGCCCAATTTGGCATAGGCCTCGGTTCGTTTTTCCCTCGATTCAAAACCAAAGCCTTGTTCTTTCGGCATGAGCGAACGGGCATTCGCAGAATCAACGGCCCCTGCGCTTTTGTTTTCCACCCAATGTGTCAATCCCCATTGGGCTTCGAACTTATCGGCATAATGTTGGGAATGGTTGCTGATGAAACGTCTTGCACTCTGGGGCATGTCTGAAAATCCATCGCCGTTGCGGTCCATGATCCAGTCTTGCCAGGCTCCATTCAAATACGTGTGGTTGAACGTTTTGGCACCTAGTCTATTTTTAAGAATGGCGTTGTATTCCCGGCGCATTTGGTTGTTTTGAAAGGCATTGAAAAAGATGCGATCCCCAGTTGGTTCGGCCGCTAAGGCGTAATTCAAAGCCCCCGTAATTCCGTCATGACCCAGGGTAGCCGAAGCCGAACCCTTGGAAATATGAACGTTGGAGACCATGGGTCCAGGTACCGCTGTCAATCCATTCAATAAATTCAGTCCCTGGATCATAGGTATGTTGTCGCGGCTCATGTTGACGTATTTGCCCGCTAAGCCCAGCATTTCAATTTGCTTGATGCCGCTTATTCCGTCGGCATTTGACAATTCAACCGTATTGTTGAGTTCAAAGCTTTCTGAAAGCGTGCAACAGGCCGCTCGTTTGAATTCATTTTGATCCAAATCTTCAGACAAACGAATGCCCCTTGTATCCCAGCGATGCCCAGTACCTTGTTTTTCGATTTCTACGGGCCCTAACGATTCAGGACCCGTAGTATCGATCTGTGCTTGTAAAATGGGAATGAAAAGGGTAGCAGCGGCGATTAAAAATCGTCTTCGCATGACCGATCGCGGTATTGGCAACAACGAGGCAGGTTGGCGTACACCAAATTTGAAGCTTTGACCAATTCGGTATCATGGCCGACCATGGCCACCAAATTGTGCAACTGATTGATTTGGATTTTACTGGGATTGTAGGTCACCAAAACCTTCTGAGTTTCGGGTGTATAAACGGCTTTGTAAATACCCGGCTTATCAAGGGCTTCTTCAATGCGCTCCTTGCATTCACCGCAATTTCCGTGAACCGTAAATTGAATGGTCGTCTTATTGGACTTGGGTTGTTGGGCCATCAAAGCCTGAACTCCCAATATAGTCAAGAGAGCAATTGTGACGGCTCCCCAAAGTTGTGTCTTTTTCATTTTTGGATAGTGTTAAGGGTTTTTCAGCCTGTGCTTCGTTCGCGGCTGTTTCGAACCTTCAATTTCTACCCGGGCCTATTGCCGAATGTTCAATATTTCCAACCACCTTTTCGGCGGATACTTTGTTGGAATATGAGAATCGGAAAAACCTGGCCTTTGGTCAATGGTTGGCGAAACGGGCTTAGGCCTTGGCTCCATTGAGCCAAACTCGAAATGAGCAGCCTTTACCGGTTCCTTGAATTTAGCACTGATGCCAAAAAGAAATATCGATTGGCAGCAATTGTTGTTTTCTAAAACGGCATCAGGGACATTGGAACAGCAACTTTTCTTCGATTTAGGCCGGTGAGAATCGCAACTTTCTTCGCTCCAATGGGCCCCATCTTGGGAACAGATATGCACAAATGCTTGGGCGGGACCGCTGCTAAAGGCAATCAAAATCATCAATATCCAAGCCGATAAGACGCGCATAACCGGTTCAAATTTATCAAAAATTATGCCAATGCCAAGGGTGCTTTGTAATATCGCAACCCATGTTCAAATCCCTATTTAGACGAAAAACGGAATTTTCCAGTAACACGGAGACTGGCTTAAGACGGGTCTTGAAAGTCAGGGATTTGGCTTTTTTTGGAATTGCCGCCATCATAGGGGGTGGGATTTTCAGCAGCATCGGGCAAGCTTGTGCTTCTGCCGGCCCAGCGGTCATTTGGTTGTTCATTTTGTGCGCGGTGGCCTGTGTTTTGGCGGCCTTGTGCTATGCCGAATTTGCGGCCCGCATTCCAGTTTCGGGTAGCGCTTACACCTATGCCTATGCCTCTTTCGGTGAGTTGTTCGCTTGGATCATTGGTTGGGCTTTGATCATGGAATATGCCATTGGCAACATTTACGTATCCTTTGCCTGGTCTGAGTATTTCACCCACATATTGGATTCACTGGGCTGGGAATTGCCCAGGTATTTGGTGGTTGATTATACCAGTGCCCAAGAGGCTGTAGCTCTGATATCGGATCGAATGGGGGAACAAGGTCTCTTGATTTCCCAAATTCCCGATGTGCAATCTTGGTTGATTGACCATGCCAGTGCTCATGAAATAGATGCTTGGAATGCCTGGCACAATGCACCGAGGTGGGGAGACGATGGTCGACTCATTGCCGATTTGCCTGCATTCGGAATCAATTTGCTGATCACCTACATCGTATACCGAGGCATCAAGGAGTCAAAAAATAGCAGCAATGCCATGGTGATTCTGAAATTACTGGTGGTGGTTTTGGTTATTGCCGTAGGGGCTTTTTACATCGACACAAACAACTTCAAACCCTTCATGCCAACTGGGTTTGGCGGGGTTTTGAGCGGCATATCAGCTGTATTCTTCACCTACATTGGTTTCGATGCCATCTCGACCTTGGCCGAAGAAACAGAGAACCCGCAGCGCAATTTGCCACTGGGCATGTTTTGGGCATTGGCCCTTTGTACCGTGTTGTACATTTTGATTTCGCTGGTGTTAACAGGAATGGTGCCCTTTCAACAGTTGAACGTCGCCGACCCCTTGGCCTTTGCTTTCGCACAGCATGGAATACAATGGATGGAATACTTGGTTTCGCTGTCTGCTGTCGTGGCCATGACCAGCGTAATGCTCGTATTTCAAATGGGACAACCCAGAATATGGCTATCCATGAGCCGCGATGGGTTATTGCCCCCAGCTTTCTCTCGCATACACCCCCGTTTCAGAACCCCTTCGTTTGCTACATGGGTGACGGGAGCCGTAGTGGGAATTCCCATATTTTTTGTGAACGAACAATTCGTATTGGACTTTACGAGCATCGGTACCTTGTTCGCCTTTGTACTCGTTTGCGGTGGGGTATTGTTATTGCCTGATCGAGAGGCTGAAACGGGCAAATTCCACCTGCCTCGTTATTCGTCTCGAATCTGGTTTCCCATTTTTTCAGCCTTTACCTACGCAGCACTTTGGATCAATTGGCCCGAGTTTTTCGACCATTTGTTCTACAGCTGGGATTCTCAGGCTGTACAATCGCATGGCATGTGCTCTCAAGACCTCCATCATATGGACGCCCAATTTTTGCCACATCGCCTGTTTTGGCTGTTGTTTTTGCCCTTTTTGAATGCCTTAGCGCTTCGGAAGAATAGTTCGCTCATTCCCCTCGCCGGATTAGCCTTTTGCACCTATTTGCTCACCGGAATGGATGCTTCCAATTGGTACTGGTTTTTTCTCTGGTTTGCCATTGGGCTCATCGTTTACTTTGCATACGGATACCGAAACAGCCGACTGAATACCCATGCCTAAAGAAGAATTGAACATCGGACAAGTATTGGACAAGATGTTCGATCGATACAAGCTGAACGGCAAACTCACCGAGGCAAAACTCATTCAAAATTGGCCGCGCATAGTTGGCCCCATCATTGACAAACACACCCGAAAACTGGAAGTCAAAGGCAAGACCTTGTATGTGTATGTCAACAACCCTGTCTTAAAGAATGAGTTGTTTTTCCAACGGGATCAAATCCTGGGCAACTGCAATGAGTTCTTGGAAGAGGTATTGTTGGAAAAGATTTTCATAGGCGACTAAGCCTCATTTTCGGCATTATCCAAGCCGGCCTTTTCAATGCTGGCATTCAATTCAAATCCCACAATAATGGCTAACACATTGATATAAATCAATATCAACAAGGCTATGATAGCACCAATAGAGCCGTAAATCTTGTTGTAGCTGTCAAAGTTGTTGACATAAAAACTGAACACCAGACTCGATAGAATCGATAGCGAGGCCGCCAGAATGCTTCCCGCAGAGAAAAATTTCCAACGCCATTGGTGATGGGGTCCAAAGAAATAAATGCTCGATATCGCCAAGAAAATCAATGAGGCAATCATAGCATATTCGAGCACAACCAAAATGAATTCATAGATGAATCCGATGCGCCATTGTTCGTGCACCATATAGCGATGCAACTGGTATCCCCAGGTGATGAAAACCAAGACAACAATGACCATTGAGGAGATTAAACCCGTCATAAACAAGGCTTTCAACCTCACTTGGAACCAATTCTTTTTTACTTTAATCGGCAATCTGCGATTGAAATTGTTGATCAATATGTGAAAGGCGTTCGAAGCGAAATACAAAGTCAAGGCAAAACCGAATGACAGCAAACCCCGGTTTTGCTTAAGCAGAATTTCCTGAATGGTACTGGCTACTTCCTTGTATGATTTATCGGGAAGCACGCGCGAAAGTTCTTGCACAAATTGCGTCTTCAAATCGTCAAAGGGCAAATAGGCAATCAGGGTTAGGGTAAAGATGAGGGCAGGGAACAGGGCTAAGAAGAAATTGAAGCTCAAAGCCGAAGCCCGCATGTTCAAGTTCTCAGTAAATAAACTTCGCAAAAAGTAACGACCTACGTCGAACAGGCTATGACCCTGAAATCCTTTGAAGGTTTTGGACTTTAAATAAGTAAGGAAGGGATGATCCGTTCGAACCGCTCGGGTCTTTTCCAGCACGGGCTCAACTGCATCATCTGCAGCGGGCATGTACTCGTGACGTCGGTATGAGCGGTAGTTTCGAGCCATTAACGAGCGCTTTCAAATAAGGTCTTCAACGATGCGGGAATGCGCATGGGTTTTAAACTTTCTTTCTGAACGAAGAATAAATCGGTTTGACCGGTGCAGCACAAGGTACCTTCTTGATTGCTGACCCTATAGGCAAACTGGCATCGTACCGATATCTCTCCCAAAACGCTCACCTCTATGCTCAATAAGTCATCGTAGCGGGCAGCCTTGAGAAATTCGTGGTGCATGCTGCGCAATGGCATGATAACACCCTCATCTTCCAACTCTTTGTAACTGATGCCCAGCGAACGCATATACTCGGTTCGGGCCTCTTCAAAGTACAAGGCGTAATTGGAGTGGTGCACAAATCCCATTCGATCGCATTCGGCATAGCGAACCCGTATTTGATGTATAAATGCCATTAGTATCTCAAAGTAAATTGTTCTGACGCTTGTTCGGGACGATCGAAGAGACAGATTGTCCAAAATAAATCCACGCCAATGTTAAAAGAATTAGAAAAACGCAGCCAGGAAGCCCAGTTACGGGTCGTCTCGCTATGTTGTACGTTGTAAATCCAAACCGATTGGGGCTTGACCGATAGGCGATCCCAACATTCAAACCACTCATCTTTGTTTTGACGGCTCAACCAAACGGCGTCAATCAAAATCAAATCCTCGCGATCCCAAGTCAAATGCCAATCCAAATCAGCGTGAATTTGCCAAGATTGAGCCGGTTGAGCCACGAGATCCAAGGTAGTTTGCAAATAAGGCAACCATCCAGCATGGTCCAAAAAAGCATGGACCTCGGGCTGAATCCCAGCCTCTAATTCCAGGCAATAGGCGGGTAGGAGGCCCAATCCAGTGCCATAATGCAGCAAACGCTGGGGTCTATGCTGAAGAATATGCTGACGCAGAAGCTGGCCGTATTTACTGGATGGCTCTCTTTCTTGAACCCAGGAATGCAAAGATTTACCCGCCTCAAAATCGAGTTTCTTTCGACTGTTAAGGGACTGGGTACGGGCCCATTCGACAAGATGATGGGAATGCAGCTTGGGTGCATACAGTACAGAATCAGCCCAGTGATACACAAAAGGAGAGTGGGTCCCGTGCAAGGAGTTGGACTTGATTAGGTAGCCCAAATAATCAAAGCCGGTGAAGACCTTATGAAGCATGCTGGGAACGCGCATCGCGAAGCATGCGCGCTTCTTCTGAGGCTTTGGCCATTTGCTGTTTGAGTTGTTCTATTTTATCATCAAACTGCTTGAGAACAGCATCGGCATTCTTGGCCAAAGCAAAGAAGCTCTTGTTGTTTTCAATGGTCAAAATTTCTTCTTTGATTTTGGCAATTCTATCTCGAATTTTTCGCTCTTCGGCATTCATGCGAGAATCAGCGTTGGGTCCTTGAACCAACTTGTCAATGTTGGTTTTCATTTGGGCTCTACGCTGATTTTGAGCCGTTTCACGGTATTTGCCAAACAACTCATCGCAAAGCGCTCTGTATTTGTTGTTGAGCGAGTGAAAACGTTTTCCTGAAACAAAACCGGCCTCGTTCCATTCTTTTTGCAACCCTTTCAACTCTCCAAACATCTTGGAAATGTCAGACTCCGTTTTCAAAGCCTCCAATTTGACCAAGACCGCTTCTTTCAATTGAACAGCGCCAGATTCCTGCTCCTTGCGCTCAGACATCCATTGCTTTCTGCGGGTGTAAAAATTGTCAAAAGCGGCTCTGAAACGGTTCCATATGCCTTCATTGTGCTCTTCGGGAACGGGGCCAATGGCTTTCCATTTATCTTGCAAGGCTTGAAGCGCATCGGCCGTTTTCTGAAAATCCTCGCTATCCTGCATGGACTCAGCTTCAACACAAAGCTTCAATTTGGCGATTAAATTCTCTTCGCGAGCTGAATCCAACTGCTTAAAGAACTGCTTGCGCTCGGTGTAAAAACCATTGCGTGCGGTTTGAAAACGTTTCCAAATTTCTTCGTTTTGTTCAGCTGGGACAGGACCTATGGTTTTCCATTCTTCCATCCAAGCATCTACCTGTTTGGAAACCTGTGACCATTCGCGAGGGCTGCTGGGAAGTGCCGCCAAGGCTGTTTCTGCCTTTTCAACAAGCAACATTTTCTGCTGCAAATTGACTTGGCGCTCGGCGTCAATACTGGCCTGTTGGGCCTTTTTAATTTGCAAAACTCCATCAGAAGCCGATTTGAAACGGCTCCAGATTTCTTCTGAAATCTCCTTGCGCACCGGGCCGGTATTCTTCCATTCTTCGTGGATTTTATTCAATCCAACCATGGCTTTGCGAATGCTGGATTCTTCTTTCAAAGCTTCGGTTCGCTTGATCAAATCGATTTTGGTTTCGAGGTTTTTCTCGCGATCCAAATCTTTCAATTCCATGTAAATGGAATGGTTGTCGTAAAATTGATCTACCGCCAGTTTATAGGCTGCATAGAGCTCTTCTTGATGCTCATGGGGTATGTGGCGAATTTCTTTCCATTGACGCATCAATTCCCGCATTTCACCCAATGAGCCTTCTGTTTCTTCATGGGCAGCCAATGCCTGGATTTGACCCAAAATGGACTGCTTGAGCTTCAGATTCTCCAATCGTTCTGCAATGGCCTGCTTGCGCTGTTCTTCTCGCTTGGCTTTAAAGGCCTCTACGGCTTCCTGCAATCGATTTTTCAGCGGATCGTGAGGTGGGACAAAATCGCGAACCTCTTTGCCCGATTCGATCCATTCTTTGATTTGCTGAGGTCTTTCACGCTCCAAACACTGATCAAATGCCCCTAACAGGGCGTCGAATACCGCTTGGCTATCATCCTCTAGCGGGGTATTGATCATGTTTTCAGCAAAGGCCAGCAAGGCTTCTTTGTCCATTTTGTGAAAGGCGTGGCGAACCGTTTGCGGGTCTGCTTGCATCAGGGATTCAGCCATCTGCAGTTCACTGCTGTAATTTTCAGCATGTTGGGTCATGGTATTGTTATTGGGAAATTAAAGTCGTTGCAAAAGATGGAGCAGGGTATCGGCCGCTTCTTGACCTTTGTCACCTACCGAACC
This sequence comes from Bacteroidota bacterium, assembly GCA_030833525.1. GTDB lineage: Bacteria > Bacteroidota > Bacteroidia > NS11-12g > UBA955 > JALRLA01. The sequence goes on from JAURGZ010000004.1 coordinate 68,226, forward strand.
ACCGGCGATTCGAGCCAGGGCTTGTTCTGTGTTCAGGACCGTCAAAACCCCGAAAATACAGGGCTTTTTATAATCCAAACCCACGCGCAAAATGCCTTGGGTACAGGCCTGACTCACGAAGTCAAAATGAGGAGTATCGCCTTTTATTACGGCTCCTAAGCAAATGACACCATCCAGCTGGTGCTGCTCAAAAAGGGATTGGGCCCCTAAGGGAAGTTCAAATGCCCCTGGAACTTCTAACAAGCGAATGTGGTTGGCTTGGAAACCCAAATCCAACAATCGCGATTGTGCACTGTGAAGCAGAGTGCCCACAATTTCTGCGTTCCAAGCCGTGTACACGATTCCCACCCTCGACGTATGAATCCACTCGAGTGAGGCAGGAGGCGAAACAGAAAAGGTAGAGCTTGACAAGGAGATACAGTAGCAGGAAGGAAACCTGTTAGTTCAATTCTCCAAGAAGCCCTTTGAGCTGATTGATATACATATCAGCATTTTGGACATCTTGACCCAATTCTTGAGAAAGGGGGTATTCGTCTTTCAAGACCTGCCAGCAGCGAAGTGCGGCTTTGTAATCTTTGTTCAATGTGTAGTGCTGTGCAGCTTTTACATAGTTGCGAGCCGTAAATTCATTGTCCCCCAACTTGGCAGCGCGCTCATACATCTTGGCAGCCTTGCCCATATCATTCAATTCTGAATAGCAAGCCGCTTGAGCAGCCAACACCTGGGGACCTAAAACCGCATCACCCATGCGAGCCAATTCCAGGTAATCCAAGGCCTTTTGAAACTCACCCGTATGCAAATATGTCAAACCTGCCATCAAAGCAGCTTCACTACCTTTCTTGGTACCGCCAAACTCGTCGGCAATAGAAGGAGCAGAGGCTATTTTCAACGCTTTGTTACCATTCAATACCATCTGAGTGGAGTCGTTCATGAAATAATACTCCAATTTGGCCAACTTCTCGGCCGCCTTGCTTTCCTGAGCAGGCATATGAACGCCGTACCAATAGTAGGAACCACCGGCTATGATGACGATAGCCGCACCGACCATTTGAACGGTTTTCTTATTCTGGTTGTAAAACGCTCCGGCAGATTGGCGGAGATTCTGGGTGATTTGTTTAAAATCCATGGGAAATTCTAAGAGGGGGCGAATATAAGAATGTTTGACTTATGCCAATCAATCTTGAATAAAGGGGTAATTGTCTTCTACGTAAACATCGCGGTAAAGCTCTGACGCATCAGGGTAGGGAGAGTTTTCAGCAAACTCCACACTGGCATTTACTTCAGCAACAATGGCATCTTCCATAGCTTCGAGTTCAGCTTCAGTCGCGTATTTCTTTTTCAAAATGGTCGCTTTGGTTGTTTCAATGGGATCTTTCTCCTTGTAAGCTTCCAGTTCTTCTTTGGTTCGGTATTTAGCCGGGTCACTCATGGAATGGCCGCGGTAACGATAGGTTTTGATCTCCAACAACGTTGGACCTTCACCCTTGCGAGCGCGTTCAGCCGCATCAGCAATGGCTTCGTGCACGGTTTCGCACTTCATTCCATCTACTTGAAAACTGGGCATATCATAAGCCGCCCCGATTTTGTAAATATCCAGTACGTTGGTAGTGCGCGCCACGCTGGTTCCCATGGCGTATTCGTTGTTTTCGCAAATGAAGATGGCTGGCAATTTCCACAGCATAGCCATGTTGAAAGCTTCGTGCAAAGCACCTTGACGAACCGCACCATCGCCAAAGAAAGTCAGGCTGATGTTCTGGGTTCCTTGGTATTGTTCAGCGAAAGCCATACCGGCTCCCAACGGGATTTGAGCTCCTACAATACCATGGCCTCCAAAGAAGTTCTTTTCCTTAGAGAACATGTGCATGCTGCCGCCTTTTCCACCCGAACAACCCGTGGCTTTGCCATAGAGTTCAGCCATCACGCTATCTGCACTCATGCCCATGGCCAAAGCATGGCCGTGGTCACGGTAAGCCGTAATCACTTTATCATCAGGAGTAATGGCCGTCATCATGCCTGCCACAATGGCTTCCTGACCGATGTACAAATGGCAAAAACCTTTGATTTTTTGCTGACCGTACAACTGCGCCGATTTCTCCTCGAAACGGCGAACCAACATCATGGTTTTGTACCAATTCAGGTATTGTTCTTTGGTGAATTTCATGAATAAGCTCAAAAAGTCGCGACAAAGATAGCCTCAAAAAGACTAAATCTTGTCCTCAAGATTGCGAACTTGCTCGCGAATCAAACTCATTTCCCGTTGAATGATGCGAAGGGCAGGACCTACGTCATCGCTGCCCGCTTCTTTGGGCTCTTCGAATTTGGGATTGATGTAGTTGACAAACTTCCAAACTTCAAGCACATCTTGGATTTTGACATTGTATGGCTGATACTGAGGGTTGGTGCTGCAGAGCAATAGGCTCCCATCTTCTTCCATGCGGTTGTACACGACTTTGAAAACAATGCCTTCATCAGCGGTAACCACGATGTAGGGTTGCCCGTTTTTGATGTGATTCCAGTCTTGCAAATACTCACCGGTAACAAAAGCACCATCCAATACGGGAGGCATGCTATCACCTGAAATGGGGAAACTGCGGTATTTTCGATTTTGATTCAAGAATGGCAGCTTGAAAGCGGGCAGAACGCGAATAAAATCAGGGTCCGCATAGCCCGTGGCATAGCCCGCTTTGGCTTTCACTGGCACCAATTCTACATTGTCTTCATTGTCAGAATCAACCGTGGTGGCCAAAACTCGAAGGCGCGTACCTTTTACGTCCAAATCAAAACCCTTTTCTAGCTGTGAGAGTTGACTCTCAGGCACCGATTCCAGGTCTAGGCGGATCAATTTATCGATGTTGACCTGATAAAAATCACTCAAACGAATGAGAACGGGAATGCCCGGTTCGGCCACTCCATTTTCGTAACTATTGTAGGCAGACCGTGTAATTCCAAGCGTTTGTGCCACATCTTCTTGGCTGCGTTTTCTGCGTTTGCGAAGCAATTTTAGGTTGGTGGTTAGGAACATGACAAGATTTTTAACAGTACAATGGTGGTAAATTTAGCAAAATTTCATGGACTTGCAAATGCAGATGAAATGAAGATAAAAAATCCAGAGCCTTACTTTTGCTGCATGAACCATTGGCTGATCAAATCAGAACCCTTCAAATACAGTTGGTCAACATTTGAAAAAGATGGGAAAACCTTTTGGGACGGGGTTCGCAATTACCAAGCACGAAACAATCTCAAAGCCATGGGACTGGGTGATTTGTGTTTGTTCTACCACAGCAACGAAGGCAAAGAAGTGGTAGGAATCGCCAAGGTCATCAAAACGCATTATCCCGACCCAACAGCTGATGACGAGCAGTGGGTCTGCGTGGATGTTGAGCCTTTCAAGAAGTTGACATCACCGGTGAGTTTGATTCTAATGAAATCAGATCCTAGGCTGCAGCAATTATCGCTGATCAAACAATCGCGATTATCGGTTTGCCCGGTCAGCCGTGACGAATTTGATATTATATTGCAACTGGCAAATGAAGGCGCCTAAACTCTTGCTCGACCAACAGCGTATCGACCTTATAATCAAAAGGTTTTCAGCTCAATTGTTCGAACAAGGATGCAATCCCGATTCATTGGCCTTGGTGGGTTTACAGCCGCGAGGGGTTCAATTGGCTCAGCGAATCTTTCAAGAATTGACGCTTTTGGACCATCGCTTCCACTTGTATGGCGAGTTGGACCACACTCTTTACAGAGACGATATTGGTAGGGGAGAAATTCACTTACCCAAACCGTCTAACATTCCGTTCTCGACTGAAGGCAAGCGCATCGTTTTGATTGATGACGTCTTATACACTGGTCGCAGCGTTCGATCGGCCATTGACGGTTTGATGCATTTTGGCCGCCCTGCTCAGGTAGAATTGATGGTGCTCATCGAC
>JAURGZ010000034.1 GCA_030833525.1 Bacteroidota bacterium
ACAGGCTCTAAGCCGTAAAGGCAATAGTCGAAGAATGAATTCCAGTGACTCAGGTCTGAGCCGCTGATACGAGCGGTGGCTTCTGTGAATTCTGCAGGAGTAAAACCTCGTTTCAACTCTTTGTAATAGCGTTGGTAGAGGTACCTCATGAGCGAATCCAAATCGGCTCGCCCTTGGCTTACACCGCGTATTTCAGCATCGAGGTAGGCGGCTACAACCAAGCCTTTGCTGTAGTAACTCACCGAGGTATTGGCGCTGTTTTCATTCGGGCGGTATTCGCGAATCCAGGCATCTCGGCTCACTTCTGCCAAGCTGTGCACACTGGATCCGGGGCGATTTTCAACCGCGTCGATGTATTGGGCCAGGGTATTCAAAAAGGTGGCGGCATCTACGTATCCGGCGCGCAACAGAGCCAACTCGTCGTAATACGAGGTAATGCCCTCGGCTACCCAAAGCAAATCGGTGTAATTCTCATTCAGGTAATCAAAGGGCCCTAATTCAATGGGCCGAATGCGCTTGACATTCCACAAGTGGAAATATTCATGGGCGACTAAACCCAGGAAACGCTGGTAACGATCGGGGTTTTCATAGCCATTGCCTTGCATCATCAAGCAGCTGGAATTGGCGTGCTCCAACCCACCGCCGCCTTGGGCCACGTGTTGAACGATGAAAAGGTAATCTGTGCAAGGGTGTTGGCCGACCACGCTGGTCATGGTTTCGCAAATGCGTTGCATGTCGCGGCGCAACGTGTCTGTGTTCGCTTGATGGGGACCCACCATGGCCACACGGTGCCGAATGCCCCTGACCTCAAAACTGAATTCTTCGTGATTTCCCACTTGAACAGGGCTATCAACCAATTCGTCATAACTGGAAAAATGATAGCTGTGTTGCCTTTCACCAGCGGGTTTTAAACTGGTCGATGAACGGCTCCAAGGTTGGGGTAAGTGCAGGGTGAGTTTTCCCTCAGTTTGCTGAGCATGACCCAAGAACATCACCAATGAGGCCATGTTCAACAATCCTTGATCGGCGTCGACGTAAGAGGTTCTGACTGACATTTCCCGGGCATAAACATCGTACTGAACCTGAACGCGACTCCCTTTTTTGGCCGGAATGGACCAGGTACTCTTGTTGATCTTTCGAGCACGGTGCCAATCTGTGCCATTTTCGCTCCATTGAACGGTTTCCACACTTTTGGCAAATTCGCGCACCAAATAGCTGCCAGGGGTCCAGACGGGCATGCTGATTTCACAGGGTTTGGCGGTGGTCTGTTCAAACTCCATGAGCACGTGAACCTGGTGCTGAATGGCCAGCGGGAAAGACAGTTCAATGCTCAAATTCAAGGATTTTGCCATGCTGAAGGGAAATGAAAGTATACAAAAAAGACCCAGTAAAAGGCGTTTGTTAAGGCTCATGATTTTTTCTTGAAAACAGGTACAGTGCTGCAGGGTTCTCCATACATGATGGAGCTGGCCACAGGTCGAAGCAAACGAGTGATGGCGGTGTAGGCGGCTGGTCCAACGTCCAAATCGCCACAGCCTTTGATGACCATTTTCTGAGCTTGATATGGGCTTAAATCCAAGCGGGATAATGCTTGTTCCCAGAGAACGGTTTCCAGGGTTTGCAGGTCACCAAAAACCACTGTGCTGGCAATCTCACTCAAATGGCTGGTGACCAGCATGTAGGCCCAAGTGGGAACGATGGCGTCGCTGCTGCAGCAAACCGCCACATGGCAGTTTCGGAACTGTTCAACCTTCAAATCTTTGACCCAACTGCGAAAGTCCTTTTCCTTTAAAACCAAGCCTTTGAACAGGCCATCGGCAATATCGAGAACGACGCGCTCGCCTTCTGGATAATGATGTTCCAAATTAAAGGTCAACAAACCGCTAGCTGCGACCCGATTGACAATGGGATCTTGCATGCAACAAAATTAGGGAAGTAGCGGCGAAAGACGGTGGCAGGTCGCCTTATTCCACGCGGGAGACTTTGATGGTGTTTGTGCGCTGCTTTCGATGCAAGGGCATACTCGCGGTGTGAATGATGAATTCACCGGGGTTTACAAAGCCGTGCTCTTTCAAAATGTCGATGACGTCATCAAAGGTTTGATCGGTTGATTCAAACTTATCGTAGTACATAACTCGAACTCCCCATACCAAACTCAAGGAACTCATGATCGAGCGGTTGTTGGTGAATATAAAAATGGGAGCCTCGGGGCGGTAACTGGCCACTTTTAATGCGGTATAACCACTCTTGGTCATGGCCACAATGGCTTTGGCTCGCAAGTGGTCGCTCATTTTGACTGCCGTAAAACACACTTCATCGCTGGAAAAAGAGGGAGAGTCAGAGGTGGGCTTTTCGCCTTTGTAATAGGCTCTGCGGTCTGATTCGATGTCTCCAATGATTTTTCCCATGAACTCAATGACGCGTTCGGGGTATTTACCCACCGAGGTTTCTGCCGATAGCATAACCGCATCGGCGCCGTCGAGCACAGCATTGGCCACGTCGGTGATTTCGGCGCGGGTGGGCATGCTGTCGGTGATCATGCTTTCCATCATTTGAGTGGCAATGATGACGGGCTTGGCCGCTTCTAAGCACTTTTCGACGATGGATTTTTGGATCAGCGGAACGCGCTGCAAGGGTATCTCTACACCCAAATCGCCGCGAGCTACCATGATCCCGTCGGTCACTTTGATGATGTCATCCAGGTTGGCTACGGCTTCGGGTTTCTCAATTTTGGCAATGACTTTGGCGCAAGAACCTTGATTGCGGATGATTTCCTTCAAGGCGATGATGTCTTCGGCTTTGCGAACAAAACTCAAGGCTACCCAGTCTACTCCCAATTCCAAGCCGAATTGCAAATCTTGCAAATCTTTTTCGGTCATACTGGGAATGTTCAACTGCGTATTGGGGAGATTGAAACCTTTATTGGATGTCAATACGCCTCCTACAGTGACTTTGGCCTTGAGCTCCGTATCGTTGAGTATTTCGGTGATTTCCAGGGCCGATTTTCCATCGTTGAGCAAAATGGATTCTCCCGGTTTGGCGTCCAAAGCCAGACGCTCGTAGCTCACGAATAAACGCTCGGCCGAACAGATGCAGGGTTGGGTGCTCACAATGAGTTCGGAGCCTTCAACCAGAGTCATTTCACCCTCCACTTTTCCAATACGCAACTTGGGACCTTGCAAATCCTGCAAAATCGCCACATGCGTCCCCAACTTTTCGTTGATGGCGCGAATCTTTTGAACCGATTCTTCGTGAACGCTGTGGCTCCCGTGCGAAAAATTGAGTCGGCAAACATCGACCCCAAGTCGAATGATGCTTTCTAGCATTTCAGGGCTGCTCGTGGCGGGGCCAATGGTGGCAATGATTTTGGTTTTGTTGAAATTTTCTTTGAGCATAATCTGCTTTACAAATGCCTAATGTTGTTGAGCCAACTCAGTTTCGGGTGGTTTTCGGCGGGGAATAAGTATGCCATTTGCACATTGGGAATGGACTTGATGCCCTCGAGCCAAGTTGCAATGCCTCCCATGGATTCGGGTTCTTGCACGACAAGCCAGAAATCGGGAGTGGGTCTTCCGGCATAAAGCTGCTGGGACGTTCCTCGGTTTTCAATCAGGCTCATGGGGCTGCACACTTCGTTCCCTTCAAAGTGGAATTCCACGTGTAAGGAAATGGGTTGGTTAGGCAAAGTTACCTCAAACGGATTGGGTTCGCATATAAAGCAGGAAGAAAAAGTGTCATCTAGACACCAAGCCAGTCTGTGCGGGCTCAATTGGCTGTGAATCGCCAGCACTTCAAGCTCAGGAGCAGCGTGAGAAAAGAAGGATTTGTGCCGTTTAGAAGACATTCAAAACAAAACTAGATTTTTTTTTGGGTCTTGTATTCGGAAAAAGAACTTTCTTTGCATGGCAAATCAAACACAAAAAACATGTCAGAAATTGCAGAAAAAGTAAAAGCCATTATCGTTGATAAGTTGGGCGTTGATGAGTCTGAAGTTAATGCAGAAGCTAGCTTCACAAATGACTTGGGTGCTGATTCCTTGGACACCGTAGAGTTGATCATGGAATTCGAAAAAGAATTCGATATCAGCATTCCCGATGACCAAGCTGAAAAGATTGGCACCGTAGGCGAAGCCGTACGTTACATCGAAGAAGCCAAAGCTTAATTCCATGCAACTCCGTCGGGTTGTTGTAACGGGTATGGGGGCTTTGACTCCCATAGGCAATACTCTCCAAGAGTATTGGGAAGGCTTGAAGTCCGGGAAATCGGGCGCTGGCCTCATTACGCGATTTGATACGACGCATTTCAAAGTGAAGTTCGCCCACGAGGTAAAGAACTTTGACATTTTGAATTTTGTCGATCGCAAAGAGTCGCGCAAAATGGACCCCTTTACGCAATTCGGTGTAGTCTGCGCCGATGAAGCCGTTGTTGACAGCGGTTTGTTGGAACAGCCTCATAATCCTGATCGAATCGGGGTGATCTGGGGTGCAGGTATTGGCGGTTTGACAACCTTCTTCAACGAAGTATGTGATTATGCTAAGGGCGATGGAACTCCTCGTTTCTCGCCCTTTTTTATTCCTAAAATGATCATCGACATCGCACCGGGTTTCATTTCCATGAAATACGGGTTCAGAGGGCCGAACTTCGGAACGGTAAGCGCCTGCGCTTCCTCCACCCATGCGCTGATCGATGCTTTCAATCTCATTCGTTTGGGCAAGGCTGATGCCATCGTAGCTGGTGGTTCAGAGGCTTGCGTCAACGAACCTGCTATGGGAGGTTTTTCGAACATGAAAGCCCTTTCAGAGCGCAACGATGATTTCATGTCGGCTTCCCGTCCTTTTGATCAAACTCGCGATGGTTTTGTCATGGGAGAGGGGGGCGCTTGCTTGATTTTGGAAGACTATGAGCACGCAAAAGCTCGAGGTGCCAAAATCTACGCTGAAATGGTAGGCGGGGGTATGACAGCTGATGCATATCACCTGACCGCTCCTCACCCAGAAGGTTTGGGTGCGAGTAACGTCATGAAGCAGGCTCTTGCCGATGCTGGCATGGAGCCTTCCGATATTGATTACATCAACGTCCACGGTACCTCAACCCCCTTGGGAGACATCGCTGAAACCAAAGCCATTTTGAGTGTTTTTGGCGAAGATGCCTATCGATTGAACATTTCGAGTACCAAGAGCATGACCGGTCACCTTTTGGGTGGTGCGGGTGCTGTAGAAGCAGTGGCCTGCATCATGGCCGTCAACGAGGGCTTGGTGCCTGCTACCATCAACCACCAGCACGAAGATCCAGAATTGGATACTCGTCTGAATTTGACGTTGAACAACCCCCAGAAGCGCGAAATCAAGGCGGCTCTGTCCAATACTTTTGGATTTGGCGGTCACAATGCTTCTGTGATTTTCAAACGTTTCGAAGATTAAATCCCTTGAGATTTTCGCTGCGATCAGGGGCAAGCAAAGCCTTATCCGAACAGCTTTACCGAGTCACTGGCGTGTACCCCGGCAAGTTGGGTGTTTACCGTGAAGCCTTGCGCCACAGTTCTTCGCTGGAAATCAAAGGCCAAAAATCAGAGCCATTAATTTTCGATAACGAACGACTGGAATTCTTGGGAGATGCCGTCTTGGATTCTTCCATTGCCCATTTGCTATTTCTTCGGTTTCCGTACAAAGACGAAGGGTTTTTGACCGAAATGCGCACCCGCATTGTCAATCGGGAGCAACTGGGCAATCTGGCATCTCGCCTAGGTCTCACTGATTTGATGGACATTCACAGCGATTTGCGCCGAAACCGGGCTGCTTTAAAGAATATTGGAGGCAATGCACTGGAGGCCCTAATTGGAGCATTGTTCATTGACAAAGGCTACGCTGTCGCTGACCGTTTTGTGCGTGAGCGTTTGGTCGATCAATACCTCGATGTCGAAAAATTGATGGAAACCACAGTCAGTTACAAGGCTATTTTGCTCAAGTGGATCCAGAAAAATAAGATGACTTTCGAGTTTCAGTTGCAACCCGATCCCGATAAGCCAGATTTGAAAAACGTCAGTTTATGGGTTGATGGAGCGGTCTGGTTTACCGAGCGAAATGCCAATCGCAAAAAAGCCGAAGAGCTCTGCTGCGAAAAAGCCGTTCGAAAACTGGATTTACCCACCCATTGATTCCTCTTCGTCCAGACTGGGCAGCGCCGATTGGCCGCTGCTCTTGGCGAACTCGCACCAATCGCATTTTCCGCATCCGCTGAGAAAAGCAAGGGAATTGACCTGCTCAACGGCATGTTGCATCCAAGCTTGAATCCAATCCAGGTGTTCAGCGGTATAGTGAATCTTGTGGCGGTGAAACTCGCCCATTTCATCGGGCAGAACACCCTCTAAATAGGCCATTTCGGCTTTCCAATCCTTTTGGGTCTGTTCGTTGACCAACAGGGTGTAAACCCCGAGCTGAAACCAATGGCTGTGCGGTACTTTTTCAAGATCGAGTTTCGAAGGGGCCTTGCTTTTATCGCCCAACTTGCGGGCATTCCCCGTTTTGTAATCAACGATGCTGACCTGATTGCCTCTGAAAATGAGTTTGTCTGATTTTCCCGAAACGGGAATGCCGCCAATGACCGCTTGTAAACTCTTTTCGGTCAGGACCATGGTTTCTGCCTCGAACTCTTCTTTTCGAAGCTCGAAGTATTTGGGCAGCATTTGGCGGCCTTGGTCCAAGCGCTTTTCAAACTGCTTTTTGGAAAAAGCATGGCGCTGATACAGCATCTCCTTTTCAAAGGATTGAACCAATTCTTCTGCTTTCCACCACAATCCCTCTTGTCCATTTTTGACCCAATCAGACAAGGCGTTGTGTATGGCCGTTCCAAATGCAGCGTGTTCGTTGGGCGCGCTGGGCACGCGCACCACGCGGTTGAAATAAAATTGAATCCCGCATTCCAACAATTGGTGGATCGAACTGGGGGAGTAGCGAAATCCTTCCATGCGGTTTCGAATCCAGTCCAGTTTTTCGGCATCCAAGCGTGGTTTGCTTTGCAATCTCAATCGTTGTTCGGCCGCCCAGCGGTTGAGGCTCAGGGGCAATACAACGGGATCTTCTGGGACTTCAGAAAAAGCATTGAAAATGAATACACTGGGCTTTTGGGCCTTTTCAGCACCTGAGGCAGTTTGGTTGATGAAACTGCAATGCAATTGCTTGCGAGCTCGGGTCATGGCCACAAAAAATAAACGTCGACGCTCTTCAAATGCCTCTTCAGGAGCCGATTGATGGTTCAGTTTTCGCTGATGGCCTTCGAGCAAGCTGCTCAATTCATAAGGCATGGCGCGGTTGCGTTCTTTTTCCCAAGATGATTCGTTGGCCCGAATGATGAATACATGGTCAAATTCGAGCCCTTTGGAGCCGTGAGCGGTGAGCAATTGAACACCCTCTTGGGTTCCAATTCGCTTTTGGATGGGAATGCGAATGTCATTCTCCTCCATGAGTTTGACTGTGAGCAGAAAGGCTGAAAGCGGTTGGAAGGGTTGCCTACGGGTTTGGTTGGCGGCAAATTCCAAAAAGGATTCCAGTACTTCCAAGGCCCATTCTGGGCTGCTTTGTTGGAACCCAAATTGGATAAACTGCCCTTGGTTGTAGAGGGATTGCAGCAGTTGAGGGACCGTTCCCATGGTGCACAACTTGATCCATTCTTCGATGTTGCGGTGCAATTGGGCAAAGGGAGATTCGGGTTTGTTTTTTGCAATTTCGGCCAAGGCGTCTCTCCAGGATTGCCCGGGGCCAGAGCTGTGTCGGTTTTGTTCAGCCAAAAACATGGACAGCTGGTTGAGTTCATATGGATCAACCTGGTACAAGGGGCTTAGCAACAGGCGGTACAACAGGTGGTCGCCGGCATTGGCCATTTCTGATTCCAAGGCCAGGTATTCCAACCAGCGCAGCAGGTGTTGAACCAATGGCTCTTGGAGCGCATCCATCGAGCGAGTTTGAACCGCGTCTATGCCTAATGTGGGCAATAAATCCAACAAGGCATTGGCGTGTTTATGCTGGGCATACAGAACGGCAATTTCCTTCAAGGGGACACCTTGTTCCTTCAATTCTTGAATGCGGTGAGCAATGCCGCAGGCTTCGTGGAATTCATGGGTGAATCGCTCAACAGTTGGAGCGTGCTGCGCAAAGGCCTTGTTTTTCCCAGCCGCACTGAGAATTTTGGACAACCCGGGGTTCTGATTGACCAATCGTTGCTGGTTGTGTTCGATCAAGCCCCTGGAGGCATCCAATATGCTCTGGCTGCTGCGGTAATTCTCGGTGAGCATGACCGTGGTAAGCGTGCCGGCTTCTCTATAGGTCTTAGCGAAATGCTGCATGTTGGAAACTTCGGCCCCTTGAAAAGCATAAATGCTTTGATCGTCATCGCCTACAACAAAGCAATTGGGGTTGAGGTCGGTGTCTTCGATCAAGGAAAACAGCAACTGATTCTGCATGCCCGAGGTGTCTTGGTATTCGTCAACCAATACAAATTGGAACTGCTCTTTGTAGTCCAAAAGCAAATCATCGGCCTCTGCCCAGGCCTTGACCACCCAATCGATCATGTCGGCAAACTCGTACACGCCGCGTTCCTTTTTGAGGGCTTGGTATTGGGGGTATAGGGAAGCGGCCTCGGTCAGCTTGATCCAGTTTTCATGTTTGCTGATGTATTTGTTTCGCTTCAAGTCGCCCGCTTGAAATTCGCCGGTTTTCCTTTTGTAAACCTCTTCGGGGAAGGCCAATTTATAGGCTTCTTCATCGCTGAGTTCTCGCACCCATTGCTGCAATGTCTCGGCTTGCAAATCCTCGCTTTGCATGATGTCCCAAAGTTGTTTCAATGAACGCCTGAGATGGGCGGGGTTGTCGGCGTAAGATTTGATGGGGGAATCGCTGGGGAGCCCATCGACGATGTCTTGAATGAGTTGTATGCGTTCCAAATCGTCCATGACCCGCAATTCTCGTTTGGAAAATCGCTGCGGATTTTCTTGAATCACCCGGTTGCAGAGGCCGTGAAACGTATGCACGTTTACCTTATAGGCTTCGCTACCCATGAATTGGCTCAGTCGCTGATGCATGGCCGTGGCTCCGGCTTCGGTATAGGTCAAACACAGAATGTTAGAAGGGGAAGCATCGGTTTTTTGCAGGATATTCAAAATTCGAGCCGCTAAAATTTGGGTTTTGCCGGTTCCTGGACCCGCGATTACCATCACAGGGCCATAGATTTGGTCAACCGCCGCTTTTTGAGCTTCATTTAAGTCATGATACAGGGTGTCGAATGATGCGTTCATTGCCGGTTCAATTTACATCAGCAAGGCTGGAAGAGAACGGCTGTTCGATAATTTATTGCGATATTTGTTCGCATCAGGCATTGAAAACACGTATGGATCTTACTCAGCGCGAATACCAAGAAATCATGGCCGATTGCCGGTCCATTTTCGTCAAAAAAAACAGCGATTATGGCACGTCTTGGCGCTTGTTTCGTCCCAGTAGTTTAACCGATCAGCTTTACATCAAAGCTCAGCGCATTCGAAACATTGAAGAGAGCGGCCAAAATGCGGTGGGAGATGATTTGCGCAGTGAATTCATGGGCTTGGTCAATTACGGCTTGATTGCCTTGGTGCAACTTCATTACCTGCAGCTCGGCAAAGAGCCCCAATCGCTCGATGATATTTTGAAGACATACGATCATTGGTCTCAGAACACCTACGATTTGATGCGTTTGAAAAATACCGATTACGGTGAAGTTTGGCGCTCCATGAGACCCAGCAGTTTTACAGACATGATATTGGTGAAGATTGCGCGCATCAAGCAAATTGAAGACAATCAAGGCCAAACCCAAGTGTCTGAAGGGGCAGATGCCAATTATCAAGATATCATCAATTACGCCATATTCGCTTTAATCATGCTTCCCAAGTAACCATGAAGAGATTGTTTTTTTGGGTTCGAATCCTGACGGGATTGCTGTTCGTTTTTTCGGGCATTGTCAAGTTGAATGACCCTTCTGGGTTTAGCATCAAATTGAATGAATACTTCGACGTATTCGCCGAAGATGCATCAACCCAGCAAGACTCTATTCAGGTTCAAATGGTAGCAAAGAATGAGGGGGGGCAGGTATTCGCTGAGTCCATGATTTCGATGCAAGAGCTGTATGCCTTTGATCGCCATCGAGAATGGAGCATTCAAGCCGAACACGATGGGAGAGATTATCGCTACAGTTTGAGTGCCTCGGGCATGAGTTTGACTCAATTTGACGTGTACGATAGCAGTGCAAATGGGCACGATTTGGTCTTGAATGTCAAGCAGAATGACCAGCTAGAATCAACCATTTTTCACTGGAATGATAGCGTGTCATCAGAATCTTGGACGGCCCAGGTAGATGTTTCCTCCTGGGTGAAACCTGAGTCGGCCCTTCACGGCCTGTTCAAGTCGCTGAAAAATTACAGCCTGTGGTTCAGCGGTTTTTTCTGTGCCTTGGAGGTTCTGCTAGGCATAGCCATGCTGCTGGGGTATGAGATGCGCGTGACCATTGCGGTTACGGCTGTTTTGATTGTCTTTTTCACTTTCCTAACCGGGTACTCGGCCTATTTCCAAAAAGTCACCGATTGCGGATGTTTCGGTGATTTCCTGAAACTCGATCCTTGGACTTCATTCAAAAAGGACTTGGTGCTTTCGGCTATGGTGAGCGTGTTGCTGTTGGGGCAGAAATTCAATGTTCCCGTTTTCAGTCGTCCTTTTGGGCATAAGTTCATGGGCGTCTGCGCAGCCTTGTTAACCGGGTTTGGGTTTTATTGTTACGAATATTTGCCCGTTTGGGATTTTCTGCCCTACAAAGAAGGCAACAACATCAAGGCCATTATGGAGACCTTGCCTCCAGGAGAGCGCGCCACCGACAGCATGCGCATCACCTTTGTATTGAAAAAAGGATCCGATACCGTGCATACCGATGCATACGGATATGCGGCATGGGCAGAGAAAGGGTTTGAATACCACGAAAGAATCGAGGAGATCATCGAAAAAGGATACGAGTGGCCCATACACGATTTCAGTATCATCGATATGGAAAAAGGGGAAGATCTGACTTCGGCCTTTTTGAATCACAAAGGGTATCAATGGTTGTATGTAGCGGCCTATGTGGATCAAGCTTATCAAGGGGCCTTGCCTGGGGCGAGTCTTCTGGCTGCAGAAGCCCGCAAACGAAATCAACCCTTTTATGGTTTGAGTTCGACTTCATCTGATTTGGCGGCCCAATATGCGCTGGAGAATAAGTTGCCCTTTCCGTTTTACTCAACCGATCAAAAAACCTTATTGACCATGGCGCGCTACAACCCGACGCTATACCTGTTCAAAGGTCCGGTGGTCATTCGAAAATGGAGCGGTCGAAACTTGCCTGATGCAGGGGTTTTTAATTCCTCACTGATGCCATGATGCGCAAGCTGGGCTTTTTTACCGCGGTCATGCTCGGTTTGCTGAGCATTGTCTTTGCGTTGTTTCAAGCCCTGCCCAGTGCCGATCAAGTGTTGAGCGGCCAGCGTTCAGACGCGGCGACCACCCAGGCCATTGTCAAGGATTTAGGGTTGGATGAGCCGCTGCACCGCCAGTTTTTATCTTACGTAAACGATGTAAGCCCGCTTTCTATTTATCATGTCGAAAGCAGCAAGCTACCCTATTTGCATGGCTGGGCAATTCCCATGGGTACTTATTCGCTTTGGCTCAAATGGCCTTATCTACGCAAATCGTTTGTCAATCAGCAGCCCGTGGGACAATTGCTTGCTGAGGCTTTGTTGGGTACGGCTGTTTTGGCGCTGAGCGCTATGATGGTTGCGTTATTGCTGGGGGTACCGATGGGGATATTAGCGGCTTTTAACAAGGGAACTTGGATCGATCACAGCCTGAGTGCATGCTCAGCTTTGGGAATTTCCATACCCAGTTTCTTTTCGGCCATGCTCATTTCATGGCTGTTCGGATTTGTGTACAGTTCAACTACGGGCTTGTCCATGACGGGCTCGCTTTTCGAGCTGGATCCCTTGGGAGAGAGCCTGCATTTACGCTTGGATCATTTGATATTGCCCGCGATAGCCTTAGGCATTCGTCCCCTGGCTGTGTTTGTTCAATTGACCCGAAATACGCTGGTGGAGGTGATGAATCAAGATTACATACGCTTGGCGCGCGCCAAAGGATTGAACGAGGCCCAGGTTCTGTGGCGTCATGCCTTGCCAAATGCATTGAATCCCTTGGTGACTAGCATAGGCGGGTGGTTCTCAAGCCTACTAGCGGGCTCCTTTTTTACCGAATATATATTTCAATGGAAAGGGCTTGGAAAGGTGACCATCGATGCCCTTCAGCAGAGCGATTTGCCTGTCATAATGGGAGCGGTGTTATTCACAGCCTGTGTGTTTTTCCTCATGCATAGCCTTACCGAACGGTTGTATGTTTGGATGGACCCTCGGTTACGCCCTGGGGCATAGGGAAGCATGAATAAAATTTACTTGGTTGGACTGCCTGCATCGGGTAAAAGCACTACAGCGGCTTGGTTGGCTCAGAAATTGGGCTGGAACCACTGGGATTTGGACGATGCCATCGTTCGTGAATACGGAAAGTCAGTGCCACAATTATTCATGGATTTGGGTGAGGAGGCGTTTCGAAATATGGAACGCGACGAACTCAGAAAAACCCAAACTTTGGACCAGGTTGTTGTGAGTTGCGGCGGGGGAACGGCCGCTTACTTCGACAACATGGCGTTCATGACCTCTCACGGCCTTACGGTTTATTTGAATCCTGATCGCACCTTGATTGTCGATCGAATTGCCGAGTCTCGCCAGCAGCGCCCGCTGTTTTTTGGCTTGGAAAGGCCGCAAATTCAAGCCAAGCTGACCGAAATATTGGAATCTCGGGGTGTTTATTACAGCCAGGCCAAATTGGTTTGGAATCGGTCTGAGCCCAGTGAAATGTTGTATTTTGCTGTTAGTCAACTAATTGGCTAAAATCGGTTCGCCGGCTGAAGCCCGGGCTAATAATGTGAATTTCTCGTGTATAAGTTCATTGCCCCTAGGCCTGGCAAGTACTTGCGTAAATAAACGGGATGGTTACTTTTGGAAAGTTAACATTCTATACAAACTACTTATATGAACAAATCTGATTTGATCGGTAAAATTGCCAGCGATGCTGGAATTACCAAAGCTCAAGCTACTGCTGCTTTGAACAGCGTAACGGGTTCCATCACCAGCGCTTTGCAGGGTGGAGACAAAGTGATTTTGGTTGGTTTCGGAACCTTCTCAACTTCTAGCCGTGGTGCTCGCAAGGGCCGCAATCCTCAAACTGGTAAAGAAATCACCATCGCTGCTAAAACCGTGGTACGTTTCAAAGCCGGTGCTGAATTGAGCAGCAGCATGAAGTAATTCAACTTTGAAAAAAGGAAACCCCGCCTTGGCGGGGTTTTTTTGTTTATAAGCCGAGTACCTTTGTGGCATGCACTGGAGTCCCCGAGAGGCATTTTTCAAGCACTTGGCCCAAACCAGCCCAGCTCCATTGGGCTTGGAGATTGTGAAAGCAAAGGGCCATTACCTGTATGACCAACAGGGAAAGGCTTATTTGGATCTGATTTCGGGTATATCGGTCAGCAGTTTGGGTCATCAAAATGCGCGCATTGTTCAGCGCATCAAAGACCAGGCCGATCGTTTTTTGCATACCATGGTCTATGGCGAGACTATACAGGCGCCGCAGTCCCAATTGGGAGCTCGATTGGCATCCCTGCTGCCCGAATCGCTTTCAGTGAGTTACTTTACCAACAGCGGCTCTGAGGCTGCAGATGGGGCCATGAAATTGGCCAAACGCTGCACGGGTCGCAGTCGCTTTGTTGCGCAGGTAGACGCCTATCACGGTTCAGGTCAGGGTCCATTGAGCTTGATGAGCCATGACTATTACAATCAGAAATACCGCCCTTTGCTGCCCGATGTGCAGTTTATACACCAAAACGATCGACTAGCCGTTTCACAATTGCCACCTGAAGGTGTCGCCGGTGTTTTTTTAGAGCTCGTACAAGCCGAACGTGGAGCCAAAGTAGCAGATTCTGCATACGTGCAGGACCTGGTTGATTATTGCCATCGCACAGGTTCTTTTTTGATTGTCGATGAAATTCAAACTGGGCTGGGTCGATGCGGCACCCTGTTTTGCTTTGAACAATATGGTTTTGTCCCTGATGTTTTGCTCTTGGGCAAGGCTTTGGGTGGGGGGTTGCCTTTGGGTGCCTTTGTTTCCAGCGCAGAGCGAATGCGTGCTTTGAGTGACAAGCCTATTTTGGGGCACCTGACTACCTTCGGTGGGAATGCTTTGGTTTGCGCGGCCGCTGACGAATCCCTGCAAATCATTCAAGCTGAATGGCCCCAATGGAAAATCCAAGAGCGGTCGAATTTATTCAAATCCCTGTTGGTTCATTCCCGAATTCAGGCCGTTTACGGTCTGGGGTATTTGCTGGCCGTTGAGTTGGAATCCCATGAAGTGTGCATGCAAGCCATTCGATTCTTGATGGAGCAGGAGGGGGTCTTCTCAGATTGGTTCTTGTATGAACCGCGTTGCTTGCGATTAGCGCCTCCCTTGACCATGACAGAAGAAGAAATTCACGCTGCTTGCGCGAGCATACTCAGGGCAGTCGATTTTGCCACTCAATCGTAAATGAAACATTGGATCTTTCTCCTGGGCTTCAGCATGGTGGCCATGTCTTGTCGAGATGTCAACTCGGGTGAAGAGCCCTATGAGCCTGCTCAGCGATTGGTGCAGCATTCGGCGATTGTCGTGTTGAGCCACAACGCTTTGAGTGCGTTTTCCATGGGCCAAAATTTTTGGCCAACGGCCGCTTCTCGCCGCTGGATGGATAGCGCAGCCAACGATGAAGACGGCTGGGCTCAACAATGGGATTTTGGTTCGGGCATGGCTTGGTCAGATGGGAATTGGGTGCGCGGAAAAATGAATCTAGCGGCCCGTCATTGGCCCATTCAAAGCGGCGATACCCTGCGCATGTATTGGACCTCGGCCGACAGCTTTGCCGTCAAATCCAGTCAAGGCTGGTTAGCCATACAAGGCGACGCCGCTTTTCGCAGCCTTGAATTCGGGCGCTCAGTGCTTTCTTGGATTGGCGAGTTTACACAAGGAAATCAGCGCATTAGCGCTACCTCTACCAGTCAATGGGAGCGCGTTCCGGCTTTGCCGGCCGCCCCAGTTTGGCAAGATGCCCATTGGCTTGACCTGCAAACCGAATTGCAATATGTACAATTCGCAAGCGGTTTGCCGCTGCGTTTTTCGGGTCAATTGTTGAGGGCCGAGCGCGCCCAGCATTGTTTGCAGCAAATTTTAGCAGGGACTTGGGCGGCTTCGCCCTTGCAGGTAGCACAAGACTCTACTCGAATCGAGATGGACCCCTTTCATGACCGACGCTGCGATGCATCCATCAAAGTGGTTTCGGGTAAAAACGAGTGGCTAATCGATGCTTGGTAAATCCAAGTGATTCGGGAATTCATGAGGAGCGCAATGTCCATCTTGGCACAGCGCCCAATGGTGGTCTAGGCCATTGGTAATCCACAGCCAGGGGCACTGTAGTGAACGGTTGTAGTTCAAGATTTGCAGCAGGGTTTCGGGTTTGATTTTAACCTCTGGCGCTTTGCATTCTATCAACACATGGGCCTTTCCAGAAGGGCTAAAAACCACGATGTCAAACCGTTTCTCAAGCCCAGCAATGCGCAGTCCGCGTTCTACAGCCATGCGTGAATAGGCAATGCCATAAACGCTATGAAGCGTCTGCAGGCAATGTTGACGAACCCACTCTTCAGGACTTAGGGGGATAAATTTTTTTCGAACAGGGTCGAAAATCTGTTTTTTTTGCCCCTGTTCCTGAATGCGAAAAGCAAATTCTGGAAAGTTGAGTGGTTCCACCTTTCGAAGGTAAGCCCAATGGCAAAAATGGCCGAAACCATAGCGCAATTTTTGCAGTTGTCGAAGGCAATTGCTGCGGGAAGCTTCGCTCCCGTTTACTTGCTGCACGGTGAAGAAACTTATTTCCTCGATGCCATAGCCGATCAATTGGAGTCTGCCGTTTTGCAGCCGGCCGAGCGCAGTTTCAATCAGACGCTGGTCTACGGCAAAGAAATCAGCATGAACGATTTGGTTTCTACCGCCCGTCGGTATCCCATGATGAGCCGTTACCAATTGATTGTTGTCAAAGATGCCCAGCATCTCAAAGACTGGGATAAGCTACAGGCTTATGTCGAAAATCCCTTGGATAGCACCGTTTTGGTCTTGGTCTACCGGGGCGCCAAATTCGATATGCGCCTCAAAATCGGCAAGGCCTTGTCCAAACATCAGGTCTACCACGCTGAGAAATTAAGGGATTACCAACTGCGTGATTGGATTCCCGAGTACTGCCGAATCAAAGGAAAGAGCATTGACTCGAGTGCCGCAAACATGCTCATCGATTTGCTGGGAGCTGACCTGTCGGTGATTCACAATGAGCTTGATAAGGTCTTTGTGCACATGACCGACGATTTTGTGCGGGCGGTTCACATTGAACAACACGTGGATTTCAATCGAGAGTTCAACATTTTTGAGCTTCAAAGTGCACTGGCGTCGCGCAACTTCAATAAGTGCATTCAAATTGCGCATCAAATGGGTTTGCGCAGCGAGAAAGGGGAGTTGCTGCGCAGTGTTCCGGCCTTGCACAATTATTTCACCAAGGTGTTGAAAGTGCAGAATTCCCAGGCGAAGAGCAAACAGGAATTGGCCTCCAGCCTCGGGGTTAACCCGTTTTTTGTCGACGAATACATCATGGCCTCTCGCAATTTTAGCCCCCAAGACATGGAGCGCGTTTTCAATGCGATCAAGTACCTGGACTTGCGCTTAAAAGGGGTGCATCGGGGCTCTGCCAGCGACGGGGATTTGCTGGCCGAAGCAGTTGTTCAAATTCTGCGCCCTGCCAGCTGAATTCGACCCAATTATTCCTGCTCGTTCGGTGGCGTATAATTGCCAATTATTTCCGTAATTTGTTTCAATTACTATGAAAAAACTGTACGTACTCTTGGGTTCGGCAATGGCAATGGGCAGCGCAATCGCCCAGGTTCCGGCCCAACAATTGAACGGAATGTGGATGGGTGAGGCTCAATCTGCACAAACCTCAAAAATTTTGGTTGACCGCTTAGACAACGGGGGCTTTGGCTCAAGCCGCAAGGGCGTTTCGGGTCGCGGAGTCGATTACAACAGTTTCATCGAAGTGGGTTCAACCTACTACGATCTGCAAACCAACTACGCCATGCCGCGTCGATTGGTTTTGCATCCCGATGGGGCCGTTTCTGCCACCTGGACTACGTCTCCTAGCGATGCCGTTGGTTTCCCTGGTCGCGGTGCTGGATACAATTTTGCTGACAAAGATGGCAATTGGGGTTCTCCTTCTGCCACTAAAGTAGAGCCTACCCAGCGTTCGGGTTGGCCCAGCGTGGGCCTTTTGGCTGATGGAAGTGTATTTACCATCGCTCACGATGCTTCAAACGGCGGCTTTTACCTGACCAAAAGCAACAGCGCAAGCAGCCGTCCTAGCACCACTACCTACGTATTGGACGAGGCTCCTTACAAGCCCATTTGGGGTCGTGCGGCCAGCAACGGTGATAACATTCACTTCATTTGCAGCTACACCGATTCTGCCGCTCCCGGCGAGAAGCGTGCTCCCATTCGCCAAGGTGTATTCGCACCTATGGTCTACAGCCGTTCTACCGATGGCGGTCAAACTTGGGATAAGAAACACACCTCGTTCCCTGGATTCGACAGCACTTTGACCACCAACGGTGGTGCCGATCAATACGCCATTGACGTAAAAGGGAATACAGTAGCCGTGGTTAACGGTGATTTGTTGCAGGGTGTCGTGGTATTCAAGAGCACCGACAACGGTGACAACTGGACCCGCATCATGGCCGATGCGTTCCCCTATGCTCCTTGGTCTGACAGCAAGCTTATGCTCGATACGCCTTACACCAACGACGGTACGGTAGATGTGTTGATTGACGACAACGGTCAATTGCATGTTTTCTGGGGCTTGGCTCGTGTGTTCAACGATGACTCTACAGATGGTTCATACAGTTTCTACCCTGGTATGCAGGGAATTGTGCACTGGAGCGAGGCTACCGGTACCAGCCAAATCATTGCATCAGGTGGAGCATTTGATCGCACCGACGATGGTTTCAATAGCTTGGATCAGTCTACCTACGCGGGCTTGTCCAGCGGAAACGTTCCTTCAGGATTGAACACCGTTGCCCGTTTGGGTAGCACTTCGGCCATGCGTCAGCCTGTTAGCAGCATTGGTGCTGATGGAACCATCTATTGTGTTTTCTCTGTACCCATGGAAGAGGACTTCTCTGATTTGGGTGCCAACTTCCGCGACATTGGATTGGTTTACTCAACCGACGGCGGTGCCACATGGAGTGCCGAACAGAACATCACCCAGCGCTTGCAGCGTGAAGATGATTTCCCAACGGTTGCTCGCACGGCCAACGATTTCTTGCACGTGATGTGGCAGCAAGACGAAATCGCCGGTACCAACTTGCAGAACAATTCAGCTTCTTTCGGAAACCACCCCGTTATTTTGAACACCATGTATTACCAGGCCATTCCTGTTTCAGAAATCAAAGCGGGCAACATTGGTATGTTGTGGGGAGTTAACGTAGAAAAGCCCAATACCGGTGAAGTGATGGTGGTAAATCAAAACTTCCCTAACCCCTTCGAAGAAAACACCCAGGTTATGGTATACTTGACTCGTCCTGGCGATGTGAACATTGAAGTTCGCAATGCTATGGGGGCATTGGTGAAGTCGCAAACGGCCTCCAACTTGATGAAAGGAAACCACGTTTTGACCATTGACGCTAGCGGTTTGACCAGCGGCGTTTATACTTACACCTTGATTTCAGGTGCCAGCAGCGTGAGCCGCACCATGATGGTGAAGTAATTTTTTCATTAGAACACTGAGAAAGCCCCGGGCGCGAGCCCGGGGCTTTATTTTTGTGCCATGCGAACGGGGTATAAGTACAATGTGATTTCAGGGCTGGTTTTTTGGACCATGGCCATTTACCTGTGGGTAGAACGTCCGGCATTGAATATGATGCCTGAAGTCGGCAGTTGGGGAAATCCCTTGGCTTGGGTACTGGCCTTTTGGGGCTCGTTTCGGTTTTATACGGCCTTTTTGCAATGGCAGGGCAAGCGTCGACAGGATCAAAACCAAACTTTCCAATCCTGGTGGGTATTGGCCCTGCTGAGTGTGGCTATGGGTTCCTGTACGCCCTTTGATTTTCAGAAAGCCGGTCAAGATGTACCCACTGCGGGGCGCGTTGAAATAGGGTTTGACAGAGGCGACTCCTTGATGGTCATGCAATGGATCACGCAGTTTGAATCAGAGTACCCAAAGGCCAAAGTGGTCCCTGTTTTTTTGAATGAATCTGAGCTGCTCAAACGGGTAGAAGAGGGTTCCATCGAGGGATTTTACTTGCATCGCGAGCTTGACAGCTTGGAACAAAAGGGCTTGGCTTCTCGGGGTGTGAAGGTTCGCTCAGTGAAGGTGGCTAAAACGGCCGTTGCCTTGGTGACACATGGCCATACTGCCTTGAAGTCGTTGACTCACGCTCAGTTTAGTCGCCTTTTCTCCCAAGGCGGATTATGGGTCGTTTCCAAACAAAGCAGTGAATTGCGATCAGCCCTGGCCTTTGCAAATTCACTGGATTCCAACCAAACCTGGCGTGTCCAAGAGTCGGGTACTGTGCAGGCCTTGTTGGATCGCATTCAGCAAGACCCTACCACCCTGGGTCTTTTGCCGTTGAATGTGCTGGTCGATAAACGGGATTCGTTCGCATTAAAGGCCCGAAGCCGATGCGCCATTTTAGGTCTTGAAGAACCGGTTTCTGGCGCAGTGAGCTATCCCTTTCAATCGGATTTGGCCCGCAATCAATACGCAATGGCACAACCATTGGTCGCTTACGATTTACAAGGTTACAGCGGTTTGGTTTCAGGCTTTATGGCTTATGTGTCTTCCCAGCCCGGCCA
>JAURGZ010000008.1 GCA_030833525.1 Bacteroidota bacterium
CGACATTACGACTGAATATGCAAACGGCGCAAAACGAAATCAGCAAATTCTAGACAACACAGCCATGCATTCAGCTGAACTTTTAGCCGGTGCTCTTCACGGGCTTTTAACAAACCCAAATTCTCAGTGGTTTGAGTTCACAACAGGAGATAAAAACGTCGATATGATCGATGAAGTCAGAAAATGGCTTCAAGATGTTGCAGAAATTGTGAACGGTCAGCTTAACGATTCAAATTTTCAGACAGAAATTCACGAAGTGTACCTTGATGAAGTTGTTCATATTGGATGCAAAGTTTGGTGGTAGAGGAATGCGAAAATTTTGGGTTTTAAACACCAATGAGCTGAACCCCAGTGTTTACAGTAGTGTAGCTTGTGGAAAGTCCGCAAACCCTTGTCAGACGTGGGTTTCAGCGTTTTGCCGTGAGTCAAAGGGTAGGAAAGGAGAGTGACTCACGGTTTTGCGTAAACTTTTGGTGCTTTTGGCGGCTTTTAAGAAAAGGGCTAAAAAGCAAAAACCCCGAAAACACTGGGCTTTCGGGGTTTAACGGAGGAAGTTGCTTCCTCTTTGGCGGTGAAGGGGGGATTCGAACCCCCGGAACGGTTACCCGTTCGGCAGTTTAGCAAACTGCTGGTTTCAGCCACTCACCCACCTCACCAAAGCTGGCATCGGGTTGTTGCCAATGGGAGTGCAAATATAGATGTTTTTTGATTTTTCGAATCGATAATATGGAAAATTTGGGAGAGGAAAAGTTGCGCCGTGAGCCCCCGGAAAAAGCAGCTTCAAAACCGCGCCATCTAGGCGAAAAAATGGCTATTTTCCTGTATTTTTGCCCCCTTAACTTCTGCCTGCAGATCCGTTAATATGCAAATTGTAATCACCTTTCCTGACGGCGCTCAACGTTCCTATGATTCGGGAACAACCGCGATGGACATTGCCATGTCCATTAGCGAGGGGTTGGCGCGTAATGTATTGGCTGCTAAAGTCAATGGTAAAGTTCAAGACGCCAATCTACCCATCGAAACCGATGCTGAACTGGCGTTGTTGACCTGGAAAGACGATGAAGGCAAGCAAGTCTACTGGCATTCTTCTGCTCACTTGTTGGCTGAGGCTTTGGAAGCCCTTTTCCCTGGCGTAAAATTGGGCATTGGTCCTCCCATTGATCGAGGTTTCTATTACGACATAGATTTTGGAGATCACCATTTTAGTTCAGAAGAATTTCAAGCTGTTGAGGCTAAAATGATGGAGCTGGCCAAGCAAAACAACTCCTTTGAGCGGCGCATGGTATCCAAGCTTGAGGCAACTGAATATTTCAGCAGCAAAGGCGATCCATACAAGCTGGAGCTCATTCAAGATTTGGAAGATGGGCAGATCAGTTTCTACACCCAAGGTGCTTTCACAGACTTGTGCCGCGGTCCCCACATTCCGCATACCGGCCATATCAAATCGGTCAAATTGTTGTCGACGGCAGGTGCTTACTGGCGGGGAAGTGAAAAGAACAAACAGCTGACCCGAATCTACGGGGTGACTTTTCCGAAGAAATCAGAATTGGATGAGCATTTGACCATGTTGGAAGAGGCCAAGAAACGGGATCACCGCAAATTGGGTAAGGAATTGGAGATATACACCTTCGACGATGACGTGGGACCGGGTTTGCCGCTATGGTTGCCCAATGGAGCTGCGATCATAGAAAAATTGGAGGCGTTTGCCAAGAAGACCGAGCGCGAAGCCGGTTACGAGCGTGTGAAGTCGCCCCACATTGCGCGCGAAAGCATGTATTTGAAGAGCGGTCACTTACCTTATTACAAGGATTCCATGTTTCCGGCCATGGAAATTGATGGCGATCGCTATTACCTGAAGGCGATGAACTGCCCTCACCACCACAAGATTTTTGATGCTTTGCCACGCACTTACAAAGACCTTCCTCTTCGATTTGCTGAATACGGTACCTGTTACCGATATGAGCAGAGTGGAGAGTTGTTTGGTTTGATGCGCGTGCGTTCATTGCAAATGAACGATGCTCATATTTATTGCACAGAAGCTCAGTTTGAGGCCGAGTTCCAGGCAGTAAATGCCTTGTATTTGAAGTATTTTGAAAAGTTCGGAATTGAAAAGTACGTGATGCGTTTTTCGAAACACGATCCCGCGAAGTTGGGTCAGAAGTACATCGACATGCCCGAGCTTTGGTTGAAAACAGAGGCCATGGTGCGCAAAGTTTTGCAAAGCATGGACGTGACCTTTATTGAGGTAGATGACGAAGCCGCCTTCTACGGCCCCAAAATTGACATTCAGGTGTACAGTGCCATAGGGCGAGAATTCACCTTGGCCACCAACCAGGTTGATTTTGCACAAGCTGAGCGATTCAACTTGTCCTATATCAACGCTAAGAACGAACGGGAGAGACCCATTATCATTCACCGGGCACCCCTTTCTACGCATGAGCGATTCATTGGTTTCTTGTTGGAGCACTATGCCGGCAAGTTCCCCGTGTGGTTATCGCCCAACCCTGTAGTGGTTTTGCCAATTAGCGATAAATACCTGGATTATGCCAATGAGGTTGGAAATTATTTGAAAAACCTCGATATTCGCGCCTCCGTCGACAGCCGTGCCGAGAAAGCAGGAAAGAAGATACGGGACGCCGAATTGGCCAAAACCCCCTACATGGTGATTGTAGGAGAGAAGGAACAAGAAGGACGTCAAGTATCGGTTCGCCAGCAAGGAGGAACGGATTTAGGCGTGATGAGCCTGCATGAATTTGCAGAAAAATTGATTGATGAAACCAAGATTTAAAGGCAGAAGGCCACCGGTACGCGAGGAATTGCATAAAATCAACGAGAAAATCGTTGCCAAAGAAGTGCGCGTAGTCGGTGAAAACGTTGAACAAGGCATTTGTTCAACAACCAAAGCATTGGAAATGGCCTACAATCTCGGTTTGGATTTGGTTGAAATTTCCCCCAACGCAGTTCCTCCCGTTTGCAAAGTAGTGGATTATAAAAAATTCCTCTATGAGCAAAAGAAGAAGCAGAAGGAGATCAAAGCCAACGCCAACAAGCAAGAAGTAAAAGAGATTCGATTCGGTCCCAATACCGACGAACACGATATCAATTTCAAAACCAAGCACGCCCAAGCTTTCTTGGAAGAAGGAAACAAGGTGCGCGCTTACGTGTTTTTCCGCGGTCGTACAATTGTATTCAAAGGCCGTGGAGAGGATTTGATCATGAACTTTGCCAATAACTTGGTAGAGATGGGAGTTGCCAAATTGGAGAGCGAACCCAAAATGGAAGGAAAGAAGTTGGTGATCATGTTGGCACCAACCGGTAAAAAAGCCAAAACAGCAGAAAATTAATATTCACGCATATGCCTAAGATGAAAACCAATTCCAGCGCCAAGAAACGGTTCAAAGTAACCGGCTCTGGAAAAGTGAAGCGAGCCAAAGCTTACAAGCGCCACATTTTGACCAAAAAGTCAACCAAGCGCAAGAGAGCCTTAACGCAAGACGGTCTGGTTCACACCACCGACCTGAGCAATGTTCGTTTCATGTTGAGAATCGGAAAATAACCCAAACCTTGGCCGGAGCACCCGAAAAGAGGTTTTCTCGAAAAGCCCGCTCAAGCCACTAAACTAAATAAACATGCCAAGATCAGTGAATCATGTGGCCTCAAAGGCCCGTCGCAAAAAGACCTTGAAACTAGCCAAAGGCTATTTCGGTCGCAGAAAAAATGTTTGGACCGTAGCTAAGAACGCGGTCGAAAAAGGTCTTACTTATGCTTACCGCGACCGCCGCGCGAAGAAGCGTGAATTCCGCGCTCTGTGGATCATGCGTATCAACGCCGCTTGCCGTGAGTTGGGAGTGAGCTACAGCCAGTTCATGGGTAAAATGGCCCAGAGCGATCTAGACATCAACCGCAAAGTTTTGGCCGACTTGGCCATGAACGATCCCCAGGCTTTCAAAGCCATCGTGGATAAGGTGATGAACTAAACAAAACCTTTCGAAAAGCCCCGATTTATCGGGGCTTTTTTTTATCCCTAACTTTCTGGCAAACCTTTTGCTAAAAGCATCGTCTAATCTTCACATGCGTTTTTTACCATTGTTTTTGTTCGCCATTCTATTTTCAGGAGTGGCCCAAGCTCAGACTTCGAGTGACTCAGTTTGGCTTCGAAATCGTGCGGTAGGCCAGTCATCCTTCGTGTATCGATTGATACGCCAAGAATACATCACCAATGAAAATGACTATTTCTTGGATGCCAAAATCGACACAGCTTACATTCATTTTCAACGCATGGGTCCCGTTACCGATACGGGTAGTGTTTATCGCGTGTTGTTTGCCCACAATGATGACCCTAAGAAATTGATTCGATGCGATTCTTGGATTCCCGGTGATACGGCTGAATTGATCGTATCGTTTAATACAGGTGGCAAGGTTACGCATTTGGTGAATTGGAAGCGGTTTCGCGACGCACTGGCAAGTTCCATGTCTAAGCAAGTTCAAGCGGGCTTAATCAGCGGTGCTGAATTTGAAGAGAAACGCCAAACCCTGAATCAAGAGGCCATCGTTCGTCGCTTGGTAATGGAAGACATTCAGTACGTCTTTCATTTGTCTGGAGACACCACCTTGATCGATGCAGAATACTTGCGGGTTAAGCCTGTGCGTTCACCCTTTTCTGGAGAAGATTATTACCTGAGAGGGAGCATGAAGGTGAAAGCCATACCGGGTTCGTCCAGTTTGTTGCTGAGTGCGGCCAATCGAGCTGAATCAGAAGAAAAACAGTGGTTGATGCAAGAATGCAAAGCTTATATGTTGGAACAAGGCGGCCAAGATGCTGCACCATTGACTGAGTTAAAAGGGGTAGGGTTGAACAGTGAGCAGGAATTTCACTATGAACCCAGCCAGCGTCTGTTTTACCGCGTTATTCTCAGCGATGTACTGGTCATCAACAACCAGTCTCGGGGTAACATTCGTCAATGGGACCTTTGGGATTTGTACGAATGAAAAAAGCCCCGATTCATCGGGGCTTTCATATGGATAGGGGGGTAGATTAAGCCCGAAAGCTCAAGGTCCCATTTTCATAATCCATGTGAATCGGTTGGCCGGCGTTAACTTGGCCGCTGAGTATGGCTTTGGATAGCTCATCCATGACGCGTTTCTGTAGTACCCGCTTCAAGGGTCTTGCTCCGAACTGAGGGTCGTAACCCAGCTGCGCCAGCCAATCGACGGCGGCCTCGCTGAACGACAATTCAAACCCCTGAAGGGCCAAACGCTGACCAATTTCTTTTAATTGTATTTCGGCTATAGCATGCACATCTGTGCGAGTCAGCGGCTCAAACATGATGGTTTCGTCAATGCGGTTTAGGAATTCCGGCCTCAAATGCTTTTTGAGCAATTCGTAAACCTTCAATTTTGTGCTGGCGAGAATTTCGTCTCGATTGCCATCGTTCATGTTTTCGAATTGTTCGCGAATCAAATCTGATCCCAAATTCGAAGTCATGATGACAATGGTATTTCTGAAATTAGCGGTTCTACCCTTGTTGTCAGTGAGGCGACCGTCATCCAATACTTGTAGCAGGATGTTGAAGACGTCAGGGTGGGCTTTCTCAATTTCATCCAGCAACACCACGCTATACGGTCTGCGGCGTATGGCTTCAGTGAGCTGACCTCCTTCATCGTATCCAACATAACCGGGAGGGGCCCCCACCAATCGACTTACCGTATGCTTTTCTTGGTATTCGCTCATGTCAATGCGCACCATGGCTTGGTCGCTATTGAATAAGTATTCGCTCAGGGCTTTGGCGAGTTCGGTTTTTCCCACGCCTGTCGTTCCCATGAAGATAAACGAACCAATGGGCTTTTTGGGGTCTTGCAAACCCGCTCGGCTTCGTCGAATGGCATTGGCAAGGGCTTCAATGGCTGTGTCTTGGCCAATGACGCGATGATGCAATTCATCTTCCAATTTGAGCAATTTCTCGCGCTCGCTTTGCAGCATTTTGTTCACGGGAATGCCGGTCCATTTGCTGACCACTTCGGCGATATCTTCTGAATCTACCTCTTGTTTGACCAAGAGCTGACCATCTCGGTTTTCACCCAGCTTCATGCTCAACTTATAGAGTTCTTCTTCCAAGTTTTTGATCAAACCATATCGAATTTCAGCCACTCGGCCATAATTTCCATCGCGTTCGGCTTGCTCAGCTTCGAGCTTGAGGTTCTCCATTTGAGCCTTCTTCTGCTGGATTTGCGTGAGCACTCCTTTTTCGTTTTCCCAACGAGCATTCAAGTGGGATCGTTTTTCATTCAGTTGGGTGAGTTCTTTTCCCAAAATCGCGAGTTTGGCTTCGTCATTTTCCCGTTTGATGGCTTCGCGCTCGATTTCCAACTGCATGATTTTTCGGTTCAACTCATCGAGTTCTTCGGGAACAGAATCCATCTCCAAACGCAGTTTGGATGCGGCTTCGTCTAGTAGATCAATGGCCTTGTCGGGCAAGAATCGGTCGCTGATGTAACGCTGGCTCATTTCAACCGAAGCGATGATGGCCTCATCCTTGATGCGCACTTTGTGGTGCACTTCATAGCGCTCTTTCAATCCTCGCAAAATGGAAATGGCTTCTTGGGTGTCGGGCTCTTCGACCATGACCTTTTGGAAGCGACGTTCCAATGCCTTGTCTGATTCAATGTATTTCTGATATTCAGCTAGGGTAGTGGCTCCAATGGAGCGCAATTCTCCCCGAGCCAGGGCTGGCTTGAGAATATTGGCAGCATCCATGGCTCCTTCGCCTTTGCCTGCGCCAACCAAAGTGTGGATTTCGTCAATGAACAAGACGATTTCGCCCCCTGATCCAATGACCTCTTTGACTACAGCTTTGAGTCGTTCCTCGAATTCGCCTTTGTACTTGGCGCCCGCTACCAAGGCACCCATGTCCAAGTTGAATACCACCTTAGTTTTGAGGTTTTCGGGCACGTCTCCTCTCACGATGCGTTGAGCCAAACCTTCGGCAATGGCGGTTTTGCCCACACCGGGCTCACCAATGAGAATGGGGTTGTTTTTGGTTCGTCGGGACAGGATTTGAAGCACGCGTCTGATTTCATCGTCGCGGCCAATTACGGGATCGAGTTTGCCCTGTTTAGCCTGTTCATTGAGATTGATGGCGTATTTATTGAGGCTATTGAACTGAGTTTCGGCAGTTTGACTATCTACTTTATTGCCGCCACGAAGAGTCAAGATGGCTTTTTTCAACTCGGCGGGGTTGATGCCGGCGTCTTTGAGAATATTGCCAGCCGCATGTTTGGCCCCGGCCATGGCGAGCAACAAGTGTTCATTGGTGATGAAGCTATCGCCCAGTTCCTTCATGGCGATTTCGGCTTGGGCAATGGTCTTGCTCAAATCTTGAGACAAGTATACTTGGCTGCCCTCTACTTTGGGAAGCGCTTGAATGGCGGCTTGGGTGATTTGTTGGAGTCGTTGCGTGGGAACTCCCAGCTTCCCACAAAGAAATTCAAAAGTCTCCGCGTCTTCGCTTTGAATGGCGGCTAGCACATGCAAGGGCTCAATGCTCTGTTGACCCAAACCCATGACGGTTTGTTGGGCCCGATTGAGGGTTTCTTGTGCTTTGATGGTGAATTGTTGCAGGTTCATGCTCGATCAAGGGCAAAATAACGGCCAAATATCAAAATCAGACAGCTTGGCGCATTTGACTCAGTCCCTAAGGGGCTTTTGGTGTCAAATTGTCTGATTTTCAGTCATTTACAAAATTAAAAACTGACAAAAATGCAGTTCAATCGCTGTCTAAATCCAGGCTATCCTGTGGGGCAATGTGACCGTGCATGGCTGCTAACGATTGATAGGCTATGGGTTGCAGGCAAACGCGATAATCGCTGCTATCAATGGCCAGACTGGGGTCGCGTTCTTTCATTAATCGCAGCAAGAAACCCGGGTGTGAAAAGCTTTCTGATGCACAACCCTGATCGTTTAGGGTGTAATAAACCTTCTTGGGTCTTGGAATGATGGAAGCCAGGAAGGCCGACTCCCCCCAACTTAAATCCAAAGGATGTTTGCCAAAATAAAATTGGCTGGCTTGTTTGGCTCCGAACAATCCTGGCCCCCATTCCACGATGTTGAGGTAGATTTCCATCATACGGGTTTTATTGACCACATGCTCGCGCTCCAACAGCCAAGTGATGAGAATTTCTTCTGCCTTTCGCGCAATGGTTTTGCGGCGTCCTAAAAATAGGTTTTTAACCAACTGCATGGAGAGGGTCGAGGCTCCCCGTTTGAATCGTTTTTCTTTGTAATTGGTCGCGAGCGAAGAGCGAAAAGCATCGGGAACGAAGCCGCGATGTTGGAAGAAACTCGGATCTTCTGATTTCAATATGCAAGCCACGAGTTTGGGTGAAACCTCGTTCAAGAGGCAGTAGCCTTCCCAATCAGGGCCTACCGTGAATTGTTTGGTCAACCTGCCCAGGTCATAGAATTCGTAGGTAAAGGGGCGATTCAACCTCTGGGGGTTCAGATATCCCCAATGTTTGACTTTGAAGTCTGCACTGGGGTACATGCGGCTAAACAGCTGGCATGAATCAGGCTTCTGTCCATCCAAGGCCAAGTGAAAACGGTATTCCAATTCCCCTTGCACTGCAAAGGGACCCATGTTTCGAAATAGACCAGCGGGCAATGCATCGAAGAGCCGTTGAGCTTCGGTTTGCGGAATGTGCAGGCCTAAGGCATACAAAGGACGCTTGAAACCATATTGGCCGTAACAGTGAAAATTCAGATTTTCGACTTGAATGGAGGTTTGACTGTCCAATTCGATTTGTTCGGCGTTCAGGTTCAGAAATAACCGGGATTTCATTTGCTTTACGCTCACTACGGTGTCTGAAATGCGAACATCCCGCAAAAAGGGAGCGGTGATCTCGCTGTTGAGCTCCAGATTCACTCCATCTTCGTCGACTTCTATATCTTCTACCGAAAATGAAGCACTTCGGAAACCCCAAGATTCAAAGGGTTTGCGCCATTCTACTTGTGTGAACTTGTTGGAATAGGGACTTACCCTCAATTGGCTACCCATTAAGTGCCGCTTATTGAGTTGGCCCGAAATGGAGAATGATCCCCACAGGGATCCTTTTTCTCGGCCCGAAATTTGGCTTGTGAAGTTTTCGCCATCCATAAGGGCCTTTGGAATCATGACGACCCAGTTTTGTTGGGTCGAATGCCACTCCAAGCGGCTGTTCATCATGCGAAGATGGTTGGGTGCCTTGCCTAAATAGCGAAGAGCAGTTTCGGCAATGGCAGAGACAGGGTCTTGTGCGCTTTCAGAGCTCTCCTGTTGGGAGTTGCTGGCTAACAAAGCTTGATAATTGCTTCGTCCATTGGAATCTTGTACCAGGTTGATGTGCAGGTCCTGCGTTTCAAAAGACGAGAGACCCAGGTTCCAAAATGTCCACCAGCGCAGTCCTAAACTCAGGCGTCTGGCGGTCAACAATGTATCGACCTTGCCTCTGTCAACCAGGGGGTAACAGGTCAAATTTTCGAATTGTACTTCTTGCCAAGAACAAAAGGAGGCACTTTTCCATTCCACGCGCATGTTGCGATGCTCGGCTTTTTCTTGAATGCGTTCCAAGCCCCAAGCGAGCAGCTGATTCCTGAATAACATCCAAGTCCCGGCGATCAACACCAAAGAGATACCCGAAAACATAGCAACCCTCTTGATTTGAGAGGGTTTAATCTGAGAAAGACGATTGATTGCAGTACGAAAGCTCTTTTGCAGAGCTGCCCATACCTTATTCCATGGCTGCATGTACACCGGTGTAAGTGAAAGGTGTAATGGCTTTCAGTTCGTTTTTGACAGCATCGCTCAAATCCAGACCATTAATAAAGGCATGCAAACGCGCTTGATTCATTTTCTCGTGTGTTCGAGTGAGTTCTTTGAGCGTCTCATAGGGGTTGGGGTACTGTTCCCGCCTCAATATGGTTTGAATAGCCTCGGCAACCACGGCCCAGTTGTTTTCCAGGTCAGCGTTCAAGGCCTCTTGGTTCAAGATTAGCTTATTCAAGCCTTTTTCGAGCGAAGCCAAGGCAATCAGGGTATGGCCAAAGGGGACCCCTAAATTGCGCAACACCGTGCTGTCGGTTAAGTCGCGTTGAAGTCGAGAGATGGGCAATTTTGCCGCCAAGTGTTCCAATAATGCATTGGCAATTCCGAGATTCCCTTCGGCGTTTTCGAAATCAATAGGGTTCACCTTGTGGGGCATAGCGCTTGAGCCCACTTCTCCGGCTTTGATGCGCTGTTTGAAATAATCCATCGAGACATAGGTCCACACGTCTCGCGAAAAGTCAATGAGTATGGTGTGCAAGCGTTTGAATGCGTCGCAATGAGCCGCCAAGAAGTCATAAGGCTCAATTTGCGTGGTAAAGGGCATTCGATGCAGGCCCAATTTGTTCGATACGAATGCATTTCCAAAGGCCATCCAATCGGTGTGGGGGTATGCCACATGGTGGGCATTGAAATTGCCCGTTGCGCCACCGAATTTAGCGGTAAAGGGAAGGTGGTTGAGGCCGTGCAACTGGCCTTCCAGACGGGAAACGAAGACGTACCATTCCTTACCGAGTCGGGTGGGAGATGCGGCTTGGCCGTGGGTGCGGGCCAGCATGGGAACATCGGCCCAATCCCGGGCTTGTTGTTTCATGAGTTGAATAACGCTGTGCAATTTGGGCAGAATCACTTCTTGCAAGGCGTCTTTGTAAGACCAAGGAATGGCGGTGTTGTTGATGTCTTGAGAGGTCAAGCCAAAGTGTACCCATTCTTTGAAAGTGCCCAATCCCCGTTTGTCCAATTCATCTTTGATGAAATATTCAACTGCTTTGACATCGTGATTGGTCGTTTTTTCGATTTCCTTTATCGAGAGAATGTCTTGATCAGTGAGCGTAAAAGCCCATTGTGTTAGGGCTTCGCCATGTGCTATCAGGGGAGCGAAGTCGGTTTGAGAAAAGGGCGTTTCAGCCAGGGCCAGGAGGTAGGCGATCTCAACCCGTACACGGTATCGTATCAATCCGGCTTCTGAAAAATACGGAGCCAGGCCTTGGCCACTTCTCCAATATCGACCATCGACAGGACTGATGGCATTCAATTCGCTCAGTTGCATACTTCAAAGGTACGCAAGGTGCGGCACACATTCCTTTTGCCGTAACTTCGAAGTATGAGATTTTCCCTCTTGTGGATACTGAGTTTGGCTTGTTTGCCCCTTTCGGCGCAGCTCCCTTACCATCGCTTCGGTGCCATTGGCATGAATTACAGCCAAGAATCATGGGCCGATGCCCTATCGTGGGATAGTTTAGGGCGCTATCAAAACCGCGGCGGATTCGACGTTCATTTCATGGGCCGAAATCGGGCCACTGATAAGGGTTTTGGATTGTATGTAGGTGGTGAATTTGGTGTGCATTTTTACGGGAATACCCAGCGAGAAAATGTAGCTCTGAATACCCAGCGTCAAGACAGCGCCTTTACCTATTTGTCGGCAGAAATGTTGCATTTTCAAGTCAATCTGCGCACTGAAAAAGCCATAGGTCCAGTATTGGCTTTTGCTGCTGTAACTCCGGGCGTTAAGTTGATGACCAGTACCCAGCACGTTCAAGCCTATTTGCCGTTGGTTGAAACAGTGAGTTCTTCAAGCAACAATACACACAGTTCTGCGGCAGCCTACCTCGCATTGGAAACGGGTCTTCGATGGCGCCTCAATTCTTGGTTCAGTTTGCAGGGATCCTATTGGAGCAGCCAGGGAAGCAATTTGGGATTGCTGGATTTATCACAGTCCCCCTTCAATGGATTGCGTTTTGATGCTCCTGTTTGGCGAGTAGCTACGCACCAACAAGGTTTCAAAGTGGGAATGGTGTTTGATTTGTCAACGAGTTCTCCGTATTCTGCCACTTCTCCAAGTTCTGAAAGGGTAGAGGTGATTCGCTATATGCCTTGCCCTTGTTGCCCTAAAGATAGCCAAAGTGCTTCGCCCAATCTGACTCCAGCCCCGGTACCCAAAACCAATGATATTTTGTTGGAGCCTTCATCGGGTAATGAAGATGAACCATCGGAAAGACGACCTTCTCGCAGTTCAGGATCCGTGCCTGCACCGGTTCAGAAACCATTTCCCGGTATTAGCCCGCCTCCAGTTAAAAAGCCTTGAGTTCCAGCTTGAGGAATCGGCCGGTATGGCTTTGCTTGCTTTTGGCTACTGCTTCAGGCGTGCCTTCTACGAGAATTTGACCCCCACCTAAACCGCCTTCGGGACCCAAATCGATGACCCAATCGGCGACTTTGATGACGTCCATGTTGTGTTCGATCACCAATACGGTATTGCCTTTGTCGACCAATTGTTGGAGCACCCCCAGCAACTGTTTTATATCATCAAAATGAAGACCTGTAGTGGGTTCATCGAGAATATACAATGTATTTCCAGTGTCTCGTTTCGATAATTCAGAAGCCAACTTAACCCGTTGGGCTTCTCCACCTGAAAGGGTGGTGCTGCTTTGGCCCAAGGTCAGATATCCCAGGCCCACATCGACCATGGTTCGAATTTTTCGAACGATCTGGGGAACCGCTTCAAAAAATACTACGGCTTCGCTGATGGGCATTTCCAATACATCGTTGATGCTTTTTCCCTTGTAGCGCACCTCTAGGGTTTCCCGGTTATATCGTTTGCCCGCGCATTCGTCGCAGGTAACTTCCACGTCGGGTAGGAAATTCATCTCGATGACCTTACGTCCACCGCCTCCACAGGTTTCGCAGCGTCCTCCTTTGACATTGAAACTGAAACGACCGGGTTTGTATCCCCTGATTTTGGCTTCGGGAAGTTCGGCAAACAAACTTCGGATCTCGTTGAACACTCCAACGTAAGTGGCCGGGTTGCTGCGGGGGGTTCTGCCAATGGGACTTTGGTCTATGCGAATCACTTTGTCGATGTGATCCAGCCCCTGTATGCGTTTGTAATCCAAATGCCGGTAATGCCCTTTGAATACATGGTTATGTACGACCGGGTACAGGGTTTCGTTGATCAAACTGCTTTTGCCGCTTCCGCTCACACCCGATACGCAGACAAAAAGCCCTAAGGGAATGCTGAGATCGACATTTTTCAAATTGTGACCGGTGCAGCCGCTGATTTGCAATATGCGCTCATTGCGTTTTCTGCGCATTTCGGGAATTTCAATGCTGCGTTCCCCTCGCAAATACTGAGCAGTAGTGCCCGAAGATTGAACAAATTCAGCCGTAGGTGCATTGGCGATGATGCGCCCTCCATTTTTCCCAGCACCGGGGCCAATTTCGACCAGCCAGTCACTGGCCAGCATCATGTCTTTGTCGTGTTCGACCACCAAAACAGAGTTCCCAAGGTCTCGCAGCTCTCGAAGGCTTTGAATGAGCTTCTCGTTGTCGCGCTGATGCAAGCCAATGGAAGGTTCGTCCAAGATGTACAAGACGTTTACCAATTTGGACCCAATTTGGGTGGCTAAGCGTATGCGCTGGGCTTCGCCGCCGCTCAAAGTTTTGGCCGATGAATTTAGGCTGAGGTAGCCCAATCCCACGTTGTGAAGGAATGAAAGGCGATTGCCGATTTCTTTGATCAGCTCGGTGGCAATGATGCTTTGACGCTCGTTCAAGGCAGCGGGCACGTCCAAAAACCAACGGTGTAAGTCGGCGATGTTCATGCGCGCCAGATCGGCAATGTTTTGGCCGGCGATGAAAAAATGAAGGGACTCTTTTTTCAAGCGCGCTCCCCCGCAATGCGAGCAAGGCTGCTGCTGCATATAGCTTTCGGCCCATTCCCGCATTTTATCGTCGGTAGAATCGTAGTAATTCTCGGCAATGTATTTGACCAGCCCCTTGTACTCCGATTCGTAGGTCTTTTTCTTTCCCTCAAAATTGGTATGGGTGACGGTCAAGGTATCATCCAGTCCATATAATATAGCTTGAACCTGGGCCTCGCTCAATTTAGAAATGGGGTCAGCCAAGCTAAATCCCATGTGCTGGGCCAAGGATCTCAATTGGGAGAACATCCAATTCTCTTTCAATTCACCAATGGGAGTCAGAGCGCCTCGGTTGATGCTCTTGCTATCATCGGGAATGATGAGTTCCCTTTTGACCTCGGCCGTCTCGCCCAAACCTTCGCAGTGCGGGCAGGCCCCATAAGGAGAATTGAAGGAAAAGCTGTTGGGTTGCGGTTCTTCATAACTGAGCCCACTTTCGGGGTCCATGAGGAACCGGCTGTAGGGTCGAAGTTCGGTTTCGCTGAGCACGTAGGCATAACCGTCACCCATCTTCAAAGCCGTTTTCAGAGCCTCTGAAAGTCGGGTAGGCGATAAGGCCTGCACCTGAATGCGGTCGATCAATACTTCAATGTCATGGACCTTGTAACGATCCACTTGCATGCCCGTTTCCATAGGAACCACCACGCCGTCGATGCGAACTTTGGTAAACCCTTTCTTCTTGATTTGCTCAAACAATTCGCGGTAATGCCCTTTTCGACCTTTTACCAGCGGCGCCAGTACTGAAACCTTTTGGTTTTCAAAACGTTGAACAATGCTCTCAAGCATTTGTTCCTCGCTGAGCTTCTGCATGAGTTTCCCGGTTTCGTGGCTGATGGCTTCGCCGGCACGCGCATAGAGCAAGCGCAAGAAATCGTAAATTTCGGTTACTGTTCCCACGGTTGACCGCGGATTACGACTGACCGTCTTTTGCTCAATGCTAATGACCGGGCTCAGTCCTTTTACCTTGTCTACATCGGGGCGTTTCATGTCCCCAATGAATTGACGGGCATAGGCTGAAAAACTTTCCAGGTAGCGACGTTGGCCTTCAGCGAATAGGGTATCAAACGCTAAGCTGCTCTTTCCCGAGCCGCTGAGACCCGTAAAAACCACCAGTTTGCGCCTGGGAAAAGCGATGTCAATCGACTTTAAGTTGTGTTCACGAGCTCCTAAAACCTCAATGCTATCGCCGATTGACGCTTTTGTTTCAGTGGCTGGAACTCGATTTTTCATGCAAGAGGGCAAAGGTACTCAACATCGAGCCCCGAGGAAAGGTTTGCCGCAAATTCCTACCAGGATCCTCCGGCTCCGCCGCCGTTGAATCCGCCGCCGCCGCCGGCACCGCCCCAACCGCCAAATCCAGAATTACCGAAACCACCGTGGGAACGGCCACCCAAACTCGAACCCAATGCCGCACCCCATAAGAAACTGGACATGGGATCTCGGTATGCTCCACGGCGTCCATACCCGCCTCCACGGCCACCTCGTCGACCCCCAATGGCCATCAAAATCAGAACGATCAGAGCCACTATCAGGGACCAGCCGCCGTCGGTTTTCTTTTTGCGTGTGGCGCGGCCCGTAAACGAACCGTTGAGCATGTCTGCGTAGGCGTTGGTGACCGCTTGAATGCCTTCAAAGTAGGCGCCCTGTTTGAGAGCCGGTACCAATAGCGCACGGTTGGTTTCGCCCAATCGACCAGCGGTGATTTTTCCTTGCAGCCCTTCTGCCACTTGGGTGTGGTAGTGCCTTTCGGCCACGTTGATGTACAGCAGCAGGCCGTTGTCTTTCCCTTTCAGCCCAACTCCCCAGGCCCGGCACAGTTCCAGCGAACGATCGAATGAACTGCGACCTTGGGCATTTTCAGTCACGACGAAAAATTGAACCCCTGTGCTGTCTTCGAATGCGAAGAGTTGATTTTCCAAAGCCTGAATTTCGGCAGCACTCAAAAGACCGGCAAAATCATTGACATGCCCCACATAGGCTGGAATGCCCTCATCACCTTGAGATGCGGCCATCGCAAAGCCATGGGTGAACAACATCACCATGGCGAGCCAAAACGACTTAATCATGGCTGATATCATTGCTCAATTCATTGGGGTTGCGGTCGCCTATGGGAAAGTAGCGAGCCATTTCTTGGCCGATGGTTTCGATGGCGTGAACGAGTCCAGAGGCGAGGCCATCGCGTTGAATGCTTTCAATGCATGATCGGTGTGTTTCTTCCCAAAACAATTGGCCTACATGCTTGTGAATGCCTTCGTCTCCCAAGATGGCCAATTGACGGGCTAAGGGAGCGAAGTAGATCAAAATGCCGTTGCGTTCTTCGGTTTGATGCATGCCCAAACGTTCGAACTGCGCCTTGGCTGCATCGATGATTTGCGCTACCGACTTCTTTGTGGTGTAATGCACACGCAATTCAGCCCGGCTGAGGGATTCAGCGCGTTCAATGGCTTCAATGAGAATGCGTTCTTCGCTTTTGCTGAGCATGTTATTCTTCGCCCAGCGCTTCGCTTACATCTACGCGTTTTTCAGCTCCTTGCTCAGCGGCAAACGAACTCTTGCGTTCAAAACCGAATAGATTGGCCATGAGGTTGCCAGGAAAACGACGAACCTTCAAATTGTAGGCTTTGATCGAGGCATTGTAATCCTTGCGCGCTGTAGCGATGCGGTTTTCAGCTTCTGAAATCTCATCGTTTAGCTGTTTGTAGCTCTCGGTGGTCTTCAACTCAGGGTAGCGCTCGAATACAACCATCATGCGGCTGAATGCTGACTGTTGGGCTTTTTCGTATTGGGCCAATTTCTCATCGGTGAGTTGATTGACATCCAATTTGGTCTGTCCCACACTGGAACGAGCATCGATGATTTCCGTTAAGGTGCTTTTTTCAAATTTCCCTTCTGCCTTGATGGACTGCGCAATTTCCACAATTTTGTCAGCTCGGTTTTGGTATTGAACTTCCACATTGCTCCATGTCAATTCAACATTGGTTTCTTCATTGACAAGGCCGTTGTAAGAGCCGCAGCTCCACATGCCCAACAAGACGAATACGCCTATTACCAAGAGGGTTTTTAAATTGTTACTGTTCATTTTTCAAATAATTCAAGGAAAACAAAGAAGCAAAATGAGTGCCTAAGGCCGTTTTGACGGCTTTCATGTCAATTTGTCTGTTTAATTCCTTTTGCATGCTGCTCACACCCTTGTCAGCGATACCGCAGGGTACAATGTGTTGGAACATGCGCAAGTCGGTATTTACATTGAGCGCTAGGCCGTGCATGGTCATGTAACGGCTGCACTTGATACCAATGGCCGCGATTTTTCGTTCTTGTGGCAACCCGATGTCCATCCAAACGCCAATTCGATCAGTAACCCGAGCGGCAGTCAGCTCGAAATCGGCCAGGGTGCGAATGATGGCTTCTTCAACGTTCCAAACGTAATCTTTGACACCCATGCCCAAGGCTTCCAAATCGAAAATGGGGTAAGCAACCAATTGGCCGGGACCGTGATAGGTGATGTCCCCGCCGCGTTCGATTTCAAACGCTTCAGCTCCTATTTCTTTCAAACGTTCATCTGATATGAGCAAATGGTGCCAATTGGCTCGATTGCCAAAGGTGTACACGGGATTGTGTTCCACTAAAATCAGCGAATGCCCGGGTGAGGCACCCTTCTGTTTGGTCGCAATGCCTCCGTGAAAGAGTTGTTTCTGCAATTCCCACGTTTCGGAATAGCGTTCAAACCCTCTGTCGCGCAAAATGCAATTCTGCATGATTCAAAGGTAATTCATCCAGGCCCTAGTCTGGGGTTTGAATCAAAACTTTGCCTTCGATGATGGATAAGCAATTGCGGGGAAAATGGGGAGAAGATTGGGTGCGATTTCGCTACGAAACCCTGGGGTATAGGTTGTTGAATCAGCGATTGCGTTTAGCTCGTTGTGAGTTGGATCTGCTGTTCAAGAAGGGAGATATCATGGTTGCCGTCGAAGTGAAAACACGGCGTTTGACGCATTTTTTACCCGATGCCGTTTATTGGAGTCTGGCCCAGCGCAATCGGGCTTGGTTTGGTTTGCGCGAACTGGCTTTTAAATGTATGGATGTCAATGAATTTAGACTTGATTTTGCGGCCGTGCATTATAGCGGTAGTCAGCGAATGATGCAGGTGCTTGAAGGAGGCAAAGCCTTTAAATTCAAACCTCACAAAGCCGCGTTTTGTCTGAATAATGCATCTAGCGTATCAATAGCCCCGTAGTTTTAAGTTTACTTTGCGCCGCATGAATTTTCGTTTCATACTCAGTGTCAGCATGGGTCTTTTGGCTCTGAATGCTACTGAACTTCAGTCTCAACATACCTGTGGGACTGATGTTTATTACCACGAACACAGCCAACAAAACCCCCAGTGGAAAGGGCAGGAGAATCAATTCAATCAAGATTGGATTTCCAAAGGCCAGGTGGTTGAATCGCGCGCAGCCATTTATACCATACCGGTTGTTTTCCACGTCATCCACACCAATGGCCCTGAGAATATTTCCCGCGAGCAGATTTTGGATCAACTGCGCGTATTGAATGAAGATTTCAATAAAAAGAATGCCAATATTTCCAATTTGAGATCGGCCTTTACTTCTAGGGCTGCTGATTGTCAAATTGAATTTCAGCTAGCCAAAGTGGATCCTTCTGGCAATTGCACCGATGGAATCAATCGCATTTATTCTTCAGCGGGAGTGGAAACATCCATGTCCAGTGAACCGGTCAAGCAATTGGCCTATTGGGATAAAACCAAATACCTCAACATTTGGGTAGTCACGAGCATTGCCGCCAGCGGGGGCGGGACGGGTACCGTATTGGGTTATGCCGTTTTTCCATGGATGACCAATCGCGATGGAGTAGTGGTGCGCCACGATCGAGTAGGTTCCATTGGAACAGCAGCCAATACCGATGGAGGACGAACCTTGACCCACGAGGTGGGCCATTGGTTAGGGCTGTATCATACCTTCCAAGACGGCTGTACCGGTGGGGATTTGTGCGATGATACTCCTCCAGTAAATGGAACGTTCACCAATGCCAGCTGCCCAGCAAACGGCAATAGTTGCAACAACGATTCTCCAGATTTGCCTGATATGTGGGAAAATTTCATGGATTACAGCGATGGAAAATGCATGTCAGCATTCACGACCAATCAGCGCAGTCGCATGCATTATTTCTTGGGTCAGAGTCCCCGCAAGAGCCTGGTTGCTAGCAGCAATTTGGTCGCTAC
Source organism: Bacteroidota bacterium (assembly GCA_030833525.1). Classification (GTDB taxonomy): domain Bacteria; phylum Bacteroidota; class Bacteroidia; order NS11-12g; family UBA955; genus JALRLA01. Next base: position 19,011 of record JAURGZ010000008.1, read on the forward strand.
CGGAGTGGTCAATTCCAATGTTGCCCCCAAGGGCTTGTTCAGTGCCAACAAACGAGTGGTTTGCGCGGGTGAGGAGGTCCAATTTTATGACTTGAGTTGCAAAGGTGGGCCGAGTGTTTGGTCTTGGACTTTGGCGGGATCTTCGTCGCCCAATTCTTCCGTGCAGAATCCCAAGGTGGTATACCAAACACCCGGTACCTACAAGGTGAGCCTAACAGTTCAGAACAATTACGGCAGCAACAGCTACAGCCAAGATGCCTACATAACAGTATTGAAGGCCAACGGCGATACTTACCCCCATTATGAAAATGATTTCGAAGCGGCTGATCCTTTCGCTGCCGGTGATTTCGCCCATAGCTCACCTGCGGGAAGTCAATTTGCCTATCAGAGTTCGGTTGGATTCAGCGGTTCACACTCAGTCAAGGCACCGATTGTGACCAATACGGGTGTGGGCAAGGTTTACAGTTTCATTACTCCCTCTTTTGACTTTACAGCCTTGTCTGGCCAATCGCCTCGATTGACCTTTTATGTTTCCTATGCGCAGCCTTCAGCCGATGTGAGCGATATCCTTCGCGTTTATATTTCGACGGATTGCGGCGGTTCATTTGAGCAAATTCTGGAGCGAAGCGGTTCAGCCTTGGCCTATACGGGTGCCGGTTATGCCACCAATTTTGTCCCTACTGACAGCAAACAATGGAAGTTGTCTGGCATTCCGTCATTGAATTCATTGGGCTTTGGTTCGGTGAAAAATGCCATGTTTCGAATCGATGTGGTAAGTGCGGGTGGAAATCCGGTTTACATTGACAATATCAATTGCAGCCCCTGGTACGCTTCGACTGAATCGTTGAGCCAGCAGGATTTCGAAATCATTCCCAATCCCTCAGCGGGAGAATTTACCGTTCATTTCGACGCGGCACAGTGGGGCTCCCAAGTGGAATTGATCGTTTGGAATGCCCAAGGCCAAGTTTGTCAAAAAATCAATGCTACGCATTGGGAAATGGAGAGGGGTTATTTTCAATTGGACCGAAATCAATTTTCCCATACCGGTGTTTATTTCGCAGAATTGAAGTCGCCCTCTCAAAGCGCTCGTCAACCATTCGTATTGATTCCCTAACCATGATTAAAAACCTCGTCATTGTCGAGTCGCCTGCTAAGGCCAAAACCATAGAAAAGTACCTGGGACCTGATTTCAAGGTCACCTCTAGCATGGGTCATGTTCGGGATCTTCCCAAAGGAGATGGAGCCATTGATATTTCAGCCGGCTTCAAGCCTAAATACGAAGTATCGGCAGACAAGAAAAAGCTGGTTTCAGAACTGAAGAAGCTTTCCAAGCAGGCCGAAATCGTATGGCTCGCCACTGACGAAGATCGCGAAGGAGAAGCCATTAGCTGGCATTTGTTCGAAGAATTGGGCTTGAAACAAGAGAACACCAAGCGCATCGTCTTCAATGAAATTACCAAGACCGCGATTTTGAACGCCGTTGCCAACCCTCGGGATATCGATAAGCATTTGGTCGATGCACAGCAAGCCCGCAGGGTGCTCGATCGACTGGTGGGTTTTGAATTGTCTCCCATTTTGTGGCGCAAAGTCAAGCCTTCATTGAGTGCAGGTCGTGTACAGAGCGTAGCCGTTCGGTTGGTGGTAGAGCGCGAACGGGAGATTTTAGACTTTCAAGCCCATAGCGATTTTCGCGTTCAAGGTTTCTTCCAAACCGAAAAGGGAGCGGCTTTAAAAGCTGAATCCAAAGGGAAGTTTCCTGATGCCGAATCGGTTCAATCCTTTTTGGAGCAGCACCAAGGTGCCCAGTTTCAAGTGTCTGATTTGCAGGTTTCACCGGCTTTCAGAAGTCCTGCGCCTCCCTTTACAACCTCGACCTTGCAACAGGAGGCTTCTCGCAAATTGGGTTATGATGTGAGCCGTACCATGCAAATCGCTCAGAAATTGTATGAGAATGGTCACATTACCTACATGCGGACCGATTCGACCAACTTGAGCCAATTGGCCTTGCAGGCCGCCAAAGATGAAATTCTGTCTCAATTTGGGGAGTCTTTCGTGCATACCCGTCAATACGCCACCAAGCACCAAGGCGCCCAAGAGGCTCACGAAGCCATTCGCCCTACCTTTTTCTCCAATCACAGCGCAGGTTCAAACCCCCAGGAGCGCAAGTTGTATGAATTGATTTGGAAACGTTCAATTGCTTCTCAAATGGCCAAGGCCGAATTGGAAAAGACCACCATTTCGATCGATACCGCACAGAAGACAGCGCCCTTTAAAGTAGAGGGTGAAGTCATCCGTTTTGAGGGATTTTTGAAAGTGTACTTGGAATCCAAAGACGACGAGGAAGAAGACGATCAAGAAGGTTTGTTGCCCGCCGTTCGCGTAGGAGAGTCTTTGGGTTTAGATAAAATCACCGCCACCGAGCGCTTCCAAAAACCCAAGCCCCGCTACACCGAAGCCTCTCTGGTGAAGAAACTAGAGGAATTGGGCATTGGGCGCCCCTCTACCTATGCACCGACCATTAGCACGGTTCAAAAACGCGGCTATGTGGTTCAAGAGAATCGGGAAGGACAAAAACGCAGCATTCGCTATTTCGAATCCAATGCCAGCGGCATACACCAATCGGTGATGGAAGAAAATTTTGGTCAAGAGCGCAATAAGTTGTTTCCCACCGATATCGGGTCTTTGGTGACCGATTTCCTGTTGGCCCATTTTGATCAAATCATGGACTTCGGCTTCACGGCAAGCGTAGAGAAGCAGTTTGATGAAATTGCCCAAGGCATGAAAGCGTGGCAAGAGATGCTGGGTGATTTTTATATCCCCTTCCACGAAACTGTGGCCAAAACGGTTGATACCGCTGAACGGGTAACAGGCGAGCGATTGTTGGGTACGGATCCCAAATCGGGGCTTCCCATTTTGGCCCGCATGGGTCGATACGGCGCCTTGGTTCAAAAAGGAGATAAGGATTCGGGTGTGGATCCTGCATTTGCCAGTTTGCGTGCGGGTCAAACCTTGGAATCCATTCAATTGGAAGAGGCCTTGAAGTTGTTTGAATTGCCCCGTGACGTTTGCTCCATAGACGGAGAAGCGGTCACGGCCGCCGTAGGTCGATACGGCCCGTACCTGAAATTCAAGGGTAAGTTTTTCAATGTTCCTGCTGAAACAGATTTGATTGCCTTGAGCGAGGAGCAAGCCCAGTCTATGATGGCTGAATTCTTGTCTCAACCTCAGTATCCCTTGGAAGTAGGAAGCTACAAAGGTCAGCCGCTATTGGTCAACAAAGGCCGATTCGGTCCTTATGTGAAATACGATAAGATTTTCGCGAGCATTCCCAAAGGCGAAGATCCCAGTACCTTGACCGAAGAGCGCGCCATTCAATTGGTTGAAGCCAAGTTGTCGGGTGAGAAATCGGCAGCATTGAAAGAGTTGGATGCTGAGTTGGGCATTTCCATTGTTGACGGGCGTTACGGTGCGTACATCAAACAGGGGAAAGTCAACGCGCCCATTCCCAAAGGAACCGATTGGAAAGATGTAAGCTTGGAACAAGCCAAATCTTGGCTTGAGGAAGCCGCTACTAAGAAAAAGAGCAGCCCTAAAAAGCGCAAATAGATGGACATCAAGCAGCTTCCGGCCATGATCAGCCTATTGGATGATTCTGATGAGGAGGTGGTGTCCATTGTTGAAAATCAATTTTTATTGGAGGGTCCGAGCATCATTCCCTGGTTGGAAGAGGCTTGGTTTCAATTGAGTGAGGGGCCTGTTTCTGGGAAATTGGCTGAAATCATCAGTCGAATCCAGCAACAGGACCTCAAGCATTCCTTCGAATTGCTCTGGAAACGCCCGCCCATTTCGCTGTTGAAATCATGGATGTGCCTCAGTCGCATTCAGACTCCACAATTGGATGAAAGCGAGGTTCGGCAGTGGGTGAATGGATTGAAAATGGATGTTTGGGCTCAATTTGGAGCCGGGCGAGACCCCATGCAACAAGTGGCGACACTCAATGATGTGTTGTTTCGCCAACACGGGTATCGCGGCAATTCTGATCATTACCACGCCATCGAAAACTCCCTGATCCATGAAACCTTAAAGCGTAAAATGGGCAATCCCATCAGTTTGTCTATGCTGTATGTGATCATTGGCCAGTCGCTCGGATTGCCCGTGTTTGGCATCAATTTGCCTCAGCATTTTATTGTCGCATACTGCCAAATGAAACAATCTCCGCTCTACGATGGAATCTATGAACAAGACGCCATTCGCATCGATGAGGTTGAAAAGGTGATGTTCTATTTGAACCCGTTTAGCCGAGGTCAAATGTTCAATAAAGAGAGCCTCAATGCCTTTCTAAAAGTGGTCAAAGTGACCCCTCAAGACGGTTTTTTCCTACCTTGCTCTGAACAAGACATCATCAAACGGGTTCTGCGCAACATGCACCATGCCTATGGAGAAATCCAACAATCCCACAAGCAGGAGCAAGTGCGTGATTTGATGCGCATTGCGGGAATGGAAGACGAATGGCCCCTGGCTTAAGTTTCGTATCCAAAGCGGCCGTTTGGGTATCCCGCTAAAAACCCCGATTTTTGCAGTACCAAACCTATGGCCGAAAAACCAATTTTGATGCCCAAAATGGGCGAGAGCATTGCCGAGGCTACCATCATTCGGTGGTTGAAAAACGTCGGTGAGCGCATTGAAAAGGATGAGCCCATTGTCGAAATCGCAACAGACAAAGTCGACAGCGAGATCCCCAGCACCGAAGCCGGTATTTTGACCCAGCAAATGCATGGGGAAGGAGCCGTTGTGAAAGTGGGTGAACCCGTTGCTATGGTCGATTCTGAAGGTTCTGCCGCAGTTGCGTCAGCTTCGGCTTCGGCGCCCGTGCAAGCTCCTGTTTCAGAGCCTGTGGCAGCTCCAGTAGCGCCTGCAGTAGAAAAGGCAGCGGCCATGGTAGAGGAACAAATGACTCAGGTGCAAACCCAGATGTCGTCTGCTGATGGTTCTCGTTTTTATTCACCCCTGGTGATGAACATTGCCCGCACCGAAGGCATTTCCATGACCGAATTGGAATCCATTCCTGGAACGGGTAAAGAAGGCAGAGTGACCAAATCAGACATCATGGCTTATTTGCAGGGTGGAAGAAAAGCAGCGGCCACAGCGGTAGCCGCCGCGCCCGCTCTAACTCCCGCTCCCGCCGCTAGCCCTTCTGTCGTTGAGCCTGCTGCAGCTCCGGTTGCTAAGCCTGCGGCCAAAGTGGCTGTATCGCTCAACCCCGGTGACGAGGTGGTTGAAATGGACCGCGTTCGCAAACTCATTGCCGACCACATGGTCATGAGCAAGCAGACCAGCCCTCACGTCACCTCCTTTGTGGAAGCCGATGTAACCAATTTGGTAGCTTGGCGCAACAAAGTCAAGGACTCTTTCAAAAAGCGCGAAGGCGAGAATATCACGTTTACCCCCTTGTTCATTGAGGCCATTACCAAGGCCATCAAAGATTTCCCCATGATCAACGTGTCTGTCGATGGCGATAAAATCATCAAACGCAAGGACATCAACGTGGGTATGGCCGTGGCTCAGCAAAATGGTAACCTGATCGTTCCCGTGATTAAAAACGCAGATAGCATGAATTTGCTAGGAATTACCCGCAAGGTAAACGACTTGGCCAACCGTGCGCGCGTAAACAAATTGACACCTGATGAAATTCAAGGCGGTACCTACACCTTGACCAACGTAGGTTCCTTTGGAAACGTTTTTGGAACGCCGGTGATCAATCAGCCTCAAGTAGCCATCATGGCGGTAGGTGCCATTCGCAAAAAGCCAGCCGTGATCGAAACAGAGTATGGTGATGTAATTGCCATTCGCCATATGATGTATTTGAGCCACAGTTATGACCATCGCGTGGTGGACGGTGCTTTGGGAGGAATGTTCGTGCGCCGTGTGGCTGATTATTTGGAGCAGTGGGACCTCGACCGAGAGGTTTGATTCCATCACAATTGAACGTAATTTGACCCAGTGGAATCCAAGATTCTTCTGTGGTGCAAACTGAGCGCTTTGGGGCTCATGGTCCTAGCCTTGTTGTTCTGGGTTGACGAATGCGGCTCGTACCGCTTTCAAGATGCTCAAGTCAAGATGCACCAAGCATCGGTCAACAGCATGGGGGAGTTGGAGTATGGGTTGATTTGCGAATCAAAAAGAGAAGAAACGGCCATTTCGGTCGACTCGGCCTCCTATTTTCGCATTCAAGACCGAGATTCCATTGCTTTGTATAGCACGCAGTGGCGCCATCGAATTCGAGGGTTTTTAGACCAGCGTCACCCTTCCTTTTCTCAGCGTCAAGATCCGTCAATATTGGAATTAAAGCCTTTGTTGGAAATTCAAGTGCTCTCGGCGATTTTAATGGTCTTGGCCTGGGCCGTTTGGTTGATCCAAGACTTTAGCAAGCGCTTGGGCATTTGGTTTTTTGCCCTCACTTTGAGCGCATATTTATGGTGGTTTGCCGTATGAGAAGGGATTGGAAAAGCGAGTGGAAAGCCATGATGGCCTCTCCCTATGGGCGATGGTATATGGCTGTGCTGCTCATGGCCCTATGTTACCAATGGATTTTTCAGCGCGAATGGGTCGACACCGCCGAGTACCTGAGAAAGGCTCAGTCAATTTGGGCAGGTTGGACCCCTCGAGATTCAGACCGGCTGCTGGAATATTCCCGCAGAAGCCCTTTGTTTGGATTGTTGCTCTGGGCGCTAGGACCTCTTTATTCGCTGGTATCTGCATTGTTGTCGCTTTTGACCTTGCTTCAATTGCGCATGTGGATTCGCGAGCAGAGTTCTTATCAAAATGCCCCTGAATATGCTACGGTATTTTGGTTGTTTCACCCCTTGCTCTTGGTCTATGCGGTGGTTCCCATGCCCGAATGCATTTGCCTATGGCTCTTGTTGGCCTGGCTCCGTGCCCTCAGCAGCTCCAACGAATGGGTTTTGGGCATGACAGCGGCGGCATTGTTGGCTTTAAAGCCCGTTTTTGCAGTGCTGCTGCCCTTGATGGTTTTGGCTCAGTTCATGGGTCTTATTTCAAGTTTCACGGTTCGCAAGGCAGCGATCATGGTGCTTCCCTTGGCCCTGGTTTGGGGCTTTAACAGCTTTGATAATTATCGGGCCTTGGGCTTTTGGCATTTTTCCTCCATGGGCTTGACCAATGCGCTTGAATACAACCTGCCGGCCTATGGTTCTGCAATTGAGCTGTCAGATGCAGCAGGAAATGCGGCTGAGACAGCCACCGTTTGGAAAGAACAGATACGGCAGGTCGTTTGGGGCAATCCCCTTCGCGTGATTTGGATTCACCTGAGAGGAGTGGTGCTGGGTTTGCTCGATCCGGGTCGCTATGACATTTGGGCCTTCTTTGGCGCACAAGGCGATGCGCAGCACATGAAAGCACTCATCAAAGGCAATTTTCAAGCGCTTACTTGGAATGCTGGGCTGTTATTCATGGCCATTGGAGCCTTGGTTCAAGCCTTATTTTTGGTTTGCATCACCTTCGGATTGATGAAAAATGGCAACTTCAGACAGCATCAATTTTGGGCACTCGTAGTGCTGGTTTTCCTTGGTTTGAGCGGTCCCGTGGCTTCAGCACGGTATACCTTGTTGGTCTATCCGATTCTAGCCCTTTGGTTTAGCGAGGGTTGGGGGTCCCGAAAGGAGAGGAGGTTCAGATGAACATACTCATTATCAGCGACAATCATACCTACAGCGATGCGGCACTGCTGGATCAAATTCGTTGGGCCGATGAGGTTTGGCATGCAGGAGATTGGGTCAACGAGGGGTTGGTTCTGGAGATCGATGCTTTGGGCAAGCCCTTGGTTTCGGTATACGGAAATGCCGATGGAACGGAAATCAGGCAGCGTTTTCCGGAGTTTTCTGTTATCGAGCGTCAAGGTTTGCGAATCATGATGGTTCACATCGCCGGGAAAATAGGGGTGTACTCGGCCCGGGTTCGCGATCAAATTCGCCTGCATAAGCCGCAGTGGTTGGTGTGCGGTCATTCCCACATTTGCAAGGTGCAATGGGACGAGCGTTACCATCTAATGCATTTGAATCCAGGCGCTTGCGGTCTTCAAGGGTTTCACAAGGTTCGCACAGCCTTGCGTTTGGTCATCGAAGATGGCACTGCCAAGCAATTGGAAGTCGTAGAATGGGCCAGAAAATCTTTGTAATTTTTTCGAAAAAACCCTTTGAAAAGCGGCTGATAGCCCCTTACATTTGCACCTCGTTCTGATAGAGCATGCCCAGGTGGCGGAATTGGTAGACGCGTTGGTCTCAAACACCAATGAGGTAACACTCGTACCGGTTCGACCCCGGTCCTGGGTACCAAAATCGATCGCAGTGTCGACAAAACATTCTCTTCAGATTACAACAATCGACGGCCTCCAAATGGCCGTCGATTTGTTTATACCCGAATTGGGCGATGGGCCTTTTCCTGTCTTGGTTTATGCCCACGGTTTCAAAGGTTTCAAAGACTGGGGTTATGTGCCGCATTTGCATGAGTTTTTTGAAGCTCACAATACAGCCGTTGTCACCTTCAATCATACGCACAATGGAGTACAGTCTCGCGATTTCGATGATTTGGAGCGTTTTGCTCGCAATACCATTACCCAAGAACTGAGGGATCTAGAAAGCTTGGGGAAGTGGTTGAAGCAAGAATGCGATACCTACAACCTGAATGCTGATTCGTTGAATTGGTTGGGACACAGCCGGGGGGGAGCCAATGTCATTGTGTTCGCCTCATTGTTTCCGGACTTTGTGCGCAAAGCCATAACCTGGGCACCTTTGGGCGACTATCGACATTTGTTTCGCCAAATGGATTTGCATGCCTGGAAAGAAACGGGGCGCTGCTTCATAGCCAACCAACGCACAGGTCAAGAAATGCCTCTGGATTACGTCATTTGGGAGGATTTGGAAGCCCATGAAGATTATTCCGTGCAGGCCGCAGCCAGAGCATTGGGTCGTCCTTTATTGATATTACACGGTGACCAGGACCAAGCGGTTCCCCTCGAACAAGGCCAAGCGCTCCATCAAGCCTGTTTGCATTCCTTGATGCAGGTCATGGAAGGGGCTGATCATACCTTTGGTTGCAGCCATCCCTGCGCCGGCCCTGAAGATTTCTCAGAGGCTTTGTGGTTGACCATGGATGCCACTCAATCCTTCTTGGAAGAGGATATGTGAAGCTTATCGCGCCGCTGCGCGGCGCAAGCGGTCGTTGATGGCCAAGCCCAAGCCCTGATTCGGTGCTAGCTCAATCCAAGCCTTTTTGAACCCCAGGGTATCCAATTGTCGCAGAATGGAAAAGACCTTTGCGGCAGCTTCATTCAAATCTCCTGACTGACTGAGCGCCAACAAATGGTCTTGGGGCCATGCCGAGGCTGTTGGATTCGAAAATGGCACGTAGGCGCTCTCGGCTTCCCATATTGGCACTTCCTGTCCCGGTTCCAACAGGTACAACTGACAAAAAGGGCTGTAGTGTTGTTCCAACTGCCCGGGAGCTTGAACCGCCCCTTTGACAGACAACTGCCGTTGCACCGGCCCTACCACTCGCTCCAGTTCTTCTTGGCTGATTTTTCCCAAACGAAGCAAATGAATTTCGTCGCCCATCAAGGAAACAATGGTGCTTTCGATGCCCACTTCGCAAGGACCTCCATCCAGTACGGCTTCAATTGCATTTCCAAGCTGATCCAATACGTGCTGAGCCGTTGTCGGGCTTACATATCCAAACGGATTGGCCGAAGGTGCAGCCAAGGGGAACTCCAGCGATTGAAGGAGTGACAAAGTCAACGGGTGTTTGGGCATGCGGAGACCCACGCTAGGCAAGGAACTGCTGACCAAGTCGGGTACATGTTCGCTTTTGGGAACGACGAGGGTCAAGGGGCCGGGCCAAAAAGCTTGTGCCAATTGTTGGGCTTTTTCGGGCCAACGGGAACTCAAACCTTGCGCCTGCTCCAAACTTCCTACATGGAGAATGAGTGGGTCGAAAAACGGCCTTTTTTTCGCTTCGAAAATGCGGGCCACGGCAATGGCATCCAATCCATTGGCCGCTAATCCGTAGACGGTCTCAGTAGGAATGGCCACCAAGCCGCCTTGCTGCAGCAGCGCGGTGGCCTTGGAGACCTCAGTCAAGCACTGGGCTTGCATGTCTAGCGCCGTTTGAGGTTGTACTTGTCAATCTTGTTGTACAGGTGGCTTCGCTGAATGTCAATTTCAGCCGCTGTTTTAGCCACGTTCCACCCGTTTTGAATGAGTTTTCGTTCGATGAACACTTTCTCGGCCCAGTCGCGAAAATCTTGAAGAGTTTGGTATTCATCGACCACTCCAAAGGGATCAGCTCCTCGTTGAGCCGGGTTGCTGTACATGTAAACATCTTCGCCGGTTATGGCATCTCCGCAGAGAATCACCAAACGCTCGATGACGTTGCGCAGTTCGCGAATGTTGCCCGTCCATTTTACCTCTTTCAAGGCCTCGTATCCGTCGGGAGTAAAGGTTTTGGTTTGCAGCCCGTTGTCGGCACATATGTCCTGCATGAAGTGTTCGGCAATGAGCAAGATGTCTTCTTTGCGCTCATTCAAGGTTGGAACATGCATGAGGATCACCGAAAGGCGGTGGTACAGGTCCATTCGAAATTGACCTTTTTCAATTTCTTCCAGCAAATTCTTGTTCGTAGCGGCTACAATGCGCACATCGACTTTGATTTCCTTATCGCCACCTACCCGGGTGATTTTTCCTTCTTGAATGGCTCGAAGAACCTTGGCTTGAGCCGCCATGCTCATGTCTCCGATCTCATCCAAAAACAAAGTGCCGCCATGAGCTTGTTCGAACTTGCCGATGCGCTGTTTGATGGCCGAGGTAAAGGCCCCTTTTTCGTGGCCAAAGAGTTCGCTTTCGATGAGTTCGGTGGGAATCGAGGCGCAATTGACTTCTACCAAAGGCATGGCAGCACGCGCGCTTTTTTCATGCAACCAGCGGGCCACCAATTCTTTTCCTGTTCCATTCTCCCCGGTGATCAAAACGCGGGCTTCGGTGGGAGCCACTTTCTCAATGGTCTCTTTGATTTTCGCGATGGCAGGGGTCTCGCCAATGATATCAAAGGTTTTGGATACTTTGCGTTTGAGGACTTTGGTTTCAGCGACCAAATCTGTGCGCTCTATGGCGTTGCGCAGGGTGATCAACAGGCGATTCAGATCGGGTGGTTTGGTCAGGAAATCAAAAGCGCCTTTCTTGGTGGCGTCAATGGCCATTTCGACATTTCCATGGCCAGAAATCATGACAAATGGCAGTTCGGGCTTAAGCGCCAAGGCTCTTTCCAAAACTTCCATGCCATCCATTCCAGGCATTTTTACGTCGCACAATACCACATCGTAATCGTTTTTCTGTATCAATTGATACCCTTTTTGACCGTCTTCAGCCAGGGTTACGTTGAAATTCTCGTATTCCAGAATTTCCTTAAGCGTTTCTCTGATAGGGGCTTCGTCGTCAATGACCAATATATCTGCCATAAATCTGTCTTAAAATTCATACAAGGATAGGGTAGGTGCAGTAGACACAAATCCACAGATATGCCCGTGTTTTCCACCGCGCATAGTTCGCGTCTGATGAAATTCAAAATAATTGGACAGGCTGAGGAAATATTTGCGAAATCCCTGTGATTGCGGTTTCTTTGTTATTCGGCAATAGTACGAACACTTGCATGCGTAAACGATTTATTTACCAAACGGCACTGCTGATTGCGGGCTTCGCTGTTGGGCCCTTGATGGCACAGCAGGATCCAATGTACACCCACTTTACTTTCAATAAGGTGTTGTACAATCCAGCTTACGCGGGAGCTTCTGATCAGTTCTGTTTGAATGCCATTACCCACCAGCAGTGGTTGGGTTATGATGACGAATCTCCATTGATCAAAACTCAAGGAGGTTTGCCTACTTCAGATAATTTGGCTCGAAACATTGCTCCCAAGACCACAGGGGCTGGCTTTTCTGCTCCCATTCGCCTCAAGCTGAAGGGGAATTCGGTCAATGTCGGTGGGGCTTATGCCGGTTTCATCTCTGATCAAATCGGTTACGAGAATAATACTTACATGAAATTCGGTTTGGCTGGCGCCTATGGTCTTTCAAGCGGCGCCAACCTGCGCTTGGGGGTTGACTTCACTTCGCTAACCAAAGAATTGGATGGTCAAGGTCTTCGTTACCACGATCCCGGTGATCCTTTGATTCCCACTGGAACTTCTGCCGATACCCGTGTAACCATGGGATTGGGTGCCTATTATTCTGACCCCAACATCATGGGTGGGGCCTGGGGTAGCTTGTCTATGACGCATTTGATGCCCCAAACCTTTGCTTACGGTCCCAGCGGTGCCATTCAGATCAGCACTGCTCGCCACTTGTACATGGCCGGTGGTGTTCGCATGGATAATTTCATGGGCAACCCAGCGTTGACTTTGGATCCCGCCTTTAAAATCCGCACGGTTTTGGGTAAGGGCGGTTTGGTAAAACCCGAATTGGATTTGCAAGGCATTGCCAACTGGAATGAATTGTTCGCGGGAGGTTTGAATCTTCGCTCTTACGGCACAGGCTTGGATGCCCTTTCTCTGATTCTCGGCTATTACCCACCCTTGATGGGCAATGGAGCCGGTCAGCAAAAGTTGCGTGTAGGTTATTCATACGACATAACGGTTTCCAATTTGGTGCGCAATAGCTTTGGTACTCATGAAGTTCAAGTGAATTATTGCTTCATGATCAGTTTGCCTGATCGCCCTGAAATCATCTACCGTCACCCCCGTTGGATGGAGCATTCGCCAGAAATTGATTAAAAAAAGTTATTCACACACAATAAACATTTTAACTTGCCGTTATACTCCCACATAAAAACATGTCTTGCTTTATAAAAGGCAAGCCATATTTTTGCAACCTTAGATAAATAGTACCGATTGGAAACTGAACACATGAAGAATCCGTTGTCGCGTTTCGATGCAATGAACAGCATGGCTACCAAAGCAAAGTCGCTTTTTGCCAACAAACGAGTACGCCAAGTGGCGATTGTCGCTTCCGTATTCATGGTCGCTTGCGGCCCCGCTGATACCGGTGATTTGACGGGCTTACAGGGTCGTCGCCCCTGGTTCCACCCGCAACCTCCAGGAACGATCTACGTTCCTTCTGGAACTTTCCATACGGGACAGGCAGGACAGGATATTTTCCAGTCTTACTTGGAGCCCAATAAACAGATGACCATTTCGGCCTTCTGGATGGATGAAACTGAAATCACCAACAACGAGTACCGTCAATTCGTGGCCTACGTGGCTGACTCCATTGCGCGTTACGTGTTGGACGATGATCAGTATTTCATGCCTGAGAACGACGAAGGCTTCCGTTTCATCGACTACACGCAACCCGGTCCTTTGGATCCCCGCAATTTCGAGAATCACAAGGAAGATTTGTACGATTTGTATTACCAGGGTGATGAGCGTTTTCGTGGAAAGCGTCAATTCGATACTCGCAAGTTGATGTATCACTATGAGTGGTTCGATTTGGCCAAAGCTGCCATGTTGGATCGCGATAAGTATGATCCCATGAATCGCCGCGAATTCATTGAAGAGGAAGACGTATTGATCTACCCCGACACCTTGTGCTGGGCTCGTGATTTCACTTACTCTTTCAACGAACCTATGGCCCGTGTGTATTTTTGGCACCCCAAATACGACGATTATCCCGTGGTCGGTGTGAATTGGCACCAAGCCCGTGCGTTCTGCATGTGGCGTACCATTCGCAAGAACAGCTATTGGGATCAGCAAGGTTTTTACCCCACTACAGAAGATTTCCGTTTGCCCTCTGAATATGAATGGGAATACGCTGCCCGCGGCGGTCGTATCGGAAACAAGTACCCTTGGGGTGGTCCTTATGCCCGCAACAGCAAAGGCTGTATGTTGGCCAACTTCAAACCCTTGCGTGGTAACTATGGTGTAGACGGCGGTGTTTACCCAGTGCGAGTTGATTCTTATTTCCCCAACGATTTCGGTCTGTATAACATGAGCGGTAACGTTTCAGAATGGACCAATACCGTTTGGGATGAGGCTAACAATGCATTCGTTCATGATTTGAACGGTGAGCGTCAAGTTTACATCAAAGAACGCGGAGAGGATGCGGCCAACACCCCCATTAGCGAGAAGCGTAAAGTGATTCGCGGTGGTAGCTGGAAAGACATCGGGTATTTCATCGAGTGCGGTGCGCGTACATATGAATATCAAGACACTAGCAAGTGCTATGTAGGCTTCCGTTGCGTTCAAACCTACATCGGTCGTTCGAATAAAGACACCAAGTAATCCCTTTCACAACATGTGGATAAGAGAATTGCACGTGCGGCAATTTTTGAATCCATATTGCGTTTAGACAACAACAACTATTAACCAAATAAAACAATGAGCAAAAGTTTCTTTGAATCCAAAAAATTCAAAACGACCATGAACTTCGTTTATGGTCTGGGTGCAGCCGTCGTAATTGTGGGGGCTCTGTTTAAAATTCTTCACTTGAAGGGTGCAGACATCATGTTGACTATAGGTCTATTGACTGAGGCCGGCATTTTCGTAATCTCTGCTTTCGAACCTGTTCACATGGATCCCGATTGGACCTTGGTTTACCCCGAATTGGCTGGAGGAGATCCCAGCTCAAAGAAAAAGTCTGGTGGAAGTGTTTCCCAGCAATTGGATTCTATGTTGTCTCAAGCCAAAATCGGTCCCGAATTGATCGAGTCTTTGGGAACGGGCTTGACTTCATTGAGCACCAATGTGAAAGACATGGCCAGTATGTCAAGTGCGGCTGTTGCTACTAAAGAATATTCTGAGAACGCTCACAAAGCAGCTACCAATATGGCTTCTATTGCCGATAGCTCAGCTATGGTGAGTGATTCTATGGGTAATTTCTCTAGTGGTTTGGGTTCTGCGTTGAACAATTTGATGGCTACTGAGAGCGCCACAGCTACCTTTAACCAGGAGTTGGCTCAATTGAACCGCAACTTGAACAACTTGAATTCCATCTATGGTAACATGTTGAGCGCCATGGGTGGTGCCAAAAACTAAGTTTAACTGACTGTACCACATTAACTTAAAGATATAAAATATGGCAGGTGGTAAATTGTCAGCACGTCAGAAGATGATCAACATGATGTACCTCGTGTTGACCGCTCTTTTGGCGTTGAACGTATCCAAAGAAATCATCAAGGCTTTCAATTTGATTGAAAACTCGCTTGATAATTCAACTCGAAACATTGTTCAAAAGAATGATGCTGTTTTAGCTGCTTTGCAAAAAATAGCTAGCCAAGACAATCAAGCTGCGAAAGTGGCTGTTGAAAAGGTGAATGAGGCTCATACGATCAGCGAAGGTTTGATTAAAAAAATCTCTGCGATCAAAACTGACCTCTTGACTTTGTCTGGAGATGGTAAAGATCCCAAAACGGGGCGCAAATCTGATGAAGAAGGTCTGCTGGTAAAAGGCGGTGTCAACGAATTGGCCCAAGGTGACAACATGGAAATTCATGCGAATTATTTTGTGGTTGAAGATGGTGGTCGTCGTGGAACAGAATTGCAGAAAGCCATCAATGATGCCCGAATCGCATTGTTGAATGTTCTGGAGTCAGCGACCAAAGACACGAGTTTGGCGAAAAATCCTGAGACCGTAAAATTCTTGAAAGAGAAAAAAGCGGCCATCGAAGCCAAGACCTCGTTGTATGCCGAAGATGGAGTCAACAGCAGTGGTTCACCTCAATCCTGGGTCTCCATGTACTTGGAGCACTCTCCTTTGGCCGGTGTTTTTGCGATGTTGTCTAAGATTGAGAACGATTGCCGCGCATTAGAGGCAGAAGTTGCTCAAGCTTTGGCTGAATCCGTAAACGCAACCGACTACAAATTCGATTCTTTGATCCCCGTAGTTTCTTCGCCCATGAGTGCAGTATTGACGGGTCAAACCTATGAGGCTAATATCTTGTTGGCTGCTTATAATTCCAAAGCCCAAATGCGTGTTTTGGTTAACGGCAACCCCATTGATGTTGTTGCAGGTGTAGGTAAGTACAAAGTAACTCCTCAGTCTCCTGGTGGTGCCAAATACAAAGTAGGCATCGAAGTCCCCACTCCTGGTGGTGGAGCACCCAAGATTTATGAGACTGAAGCCGAGTATAGTGTATTTGCTCCTCAAGCTGCTATTTCTGCAGATGAATTGAACGTGTTCTACGTTGGATTGGATAACCCCATCTCTGTTTCGGTTGGTGGTGTTGATCCCAAGAACGTAATGGTTCGTGTTGTGGGCGGTGGTACCAAGCTGGTCAATGGACCTCCAGGCAAATACAAAGTGTTGGTTCCTACACGTCAGGGCAATGAATGCACCGTTGAGGTAGCCGCTAAGTTGCCTGATGGCCGAGTGGTATCCATGGGTAAGAAGTTGTTCAAAGTGCGCAACGTTCCCCGTCCATACTTCAAAGCTGGTTCAGTTGGTTTTTCAGGCCCTATCTCTTTGTCTTCAATGAAAGTTCAGAGCACGGCTGTAGCCCAATTGGATAACTTCATTTACGATGGTGTTAAATACAACATCGTGGGTTACCGTTTCACTTGTGTAGGTCGCCGTACCAACGGACCCAAAGTGGTAAACGTTGACGGAGCTAGCCTGGAACCCATTAAGCCTTTGTTGGCCCGTTTGGGATCAGGTGACGTAATCCAATTTGACCAAATTCGTGCCGTAGGCCCTGATAAGCAGGTGAAATTCCTGGACAACGCCGGCGGTACATTGCAATAATATCTAACATGAAAAAAATAGCATTCATTTTCGCTTTGCTCGCAGCTGCTCAAGTTTCAGCCCAAGATGGCTGGGGCGGTGGCTGGGGTGATGACGGCGGCAGCAGTGGCGGTGGCTGGGGTGAATCCAGCGGCAGTGGTTCTTCAGAAGGGGGATCAGAAGCTTCAGGAGCTCCTGCAGTAGCCCCCACGGTTGAAATCGTAATTCCTACCATTGGAACGCATTATGATGATCCCGCTGAGTCGCATTACGAGCCCGCGTACGTTGAAAACGACGGTAACACAAAAATCAAAGAGGGTGTAGTGATTGTTCGTCCTTATTTGCGTGAAGCCGACGTCAAGATGCGCCGTCGCGTATGGCGCGTCATTGATTTGCGTCAGAAAATGAACCGCTGTTGGACTTGGCCCAAGCAGCCTATTTCCCAAGTTTTTTGGGAATTGGGTACCAAGGGCTTGGTTCGTGCGTATACTTCTGATTCTTTGAATCGAATCATGACTCCAGAAGATATCATTCGTTCTACGGCTGAAATCATTACGACCCAGAAACAACGTCCAGGTTCTGATGATCCAACCGATTTGATTGATACTTCATTTGCTGAGTACTTTGATTGGAGCAAAATTGAGAAGTTCGAAATCATGGAAGATTGGGTTTTTGATTACAAGCACGGAGAATGGAAGCCCATCATCATTGCGATTGCACCAATTAAACCCCGTTCCATCATGGGTCGTACCTATGACGAAAAGCCTTTCTGGATGAAGATGGATGATTGTCGTCCTACTTTGGCCAAATGCGAAGTGTATAACCGTTACAACGACGTTATGCGCTTGAATTGGGATCAACAGATCAATTTGCACCGTTTGTTTGACTCTTACATTGTCAAAACAACCGATTGGGACGATCGTTATATCAACGATAAGCCCGAGTTTCAGCAAGATCAATTGGCTGCGCTTTTGGAAGGTGAAAAAGTCAAAAATGATCTGTTCATTTTTGAGCACGACTTGTGGGAGTATTGATTCAAAATGAATTGTTAAAAAGGGGGGCTATTGCCCCCCTTTTTTGTTGCGTGATTTTAAAGCCAAAATGTTTGAAAAGGCGTGAAAAATCATGTAAATTTGCCGTTCGTTTGAGCGACTATGTCTTTTGATCGCGAAAATCTGGTTGTTGAGTTTGTGAAGCTCAAAGACGGCAAGCACGATTTTTGCCTTTCCTTGGACAAGGGGTTCTTTGAATTATTTGAAAATAGCGAGATTCTCGATGCCGATCTTTTGATGAATGTGCACCTGGAAAAATTAGTCAATTGGATTCATGTTCAATTGGAGATTTCAGGGTTCATTCAACAAGAGTGTGGTCGTTGTTTGGAACCTCTCAATTTGCCCGTTTCTTCAGCGTATAAGTTGATTTACCGGTTAAACAGTGAGGAGGAAAATGAGCAGCGCGAATTCGAAGACGATGGGGTAGAGTTGGTGTATTTGTTGCCGGCCGCTACTCAATTTGACATGTCGCAAGCGGCTTATGAAACAGCCTGCTTGGGATTGCCCATGTTAAAGAATTGCGACGAAATGGAAGAGAAGCCTTGCAACAATCAAATGATTCAAAAGCTCGACGAACTGAACCAAAAAGAAAACCAAGAAAACACCAACGATCCTCGTTGGGATAAACTAAAAGATCTATTCAAATAATAAAGGAACATGGCACATCCTAAGCGAAAAATATCGAAAACCCGCCGCGACAAGCGCAGAACTCACGACTCTTTGACGTCTCGCCCCATGATCGCGGATCCCGTAACTGGCGACGTATCGCTGTACCACCGGGTCAATCTAGAAACCGGTATGTACCGCGGTCAAAAGGTCATGAAAGGCCGCAGCGAAGCCTAATATTCTATGATTCGGATCGGTATCGACGCAATGGGCGGCGATTTCGCTCCGTTTGAAGCCCTCAAAGGAGCCATTCAGGCACAATCCGAAATCAAGGATTGTCAGTTGGTTCTTTATGGCGTAGAATCGGAGTTGCAACACATTGCCCAAGAACAGGGCTGGGACCTCTCAGCCTTGGAAATCGTGGATTGCCCCGATGTTATCGGTATGGCTGAACATCCCGTTCGAGCTTTTACCACCAAGCCCCAAGCATCTCTATCTGTTGGTTTTCAACAATTGGCAAGCAAGGAGACCCAAGCTTTCATTTCTGCCGGCAACACGGGGGCTATGTTAGTAGGATCCATGCATGTCATCAAACCTGTAGAAGGTTTGGACCGCCCTTGTCTCACCGCTGCTGTTCCTCGCATGGACATGCATCCTGGAATTCTTTTGGATGTAGGAGCCAACGCTGACTGCAAACCCGAGCATTTGCAACAATTTGCCATTTTGGGTTCGTTGTTAGCCAAAGCGCTGTACAATTTAGAATCTCCCAAAGTTGGTTTGTTGAACATCGGTGAGGAACCCGAAAAGGGGAATTTACTGAGCAAGGCGGCTCACCAACTATTGGCTCAAACTGAGAACATTGAGTTCGTGGGCAATATTGAAGGTCGTGATTTATTTGGTCCTCTAGCTGATGTCATTGTTTGCGATGGCTTCACTGGCAATACGGTTGTGAAGGTTTGCGAAGGCATGTACTACCGTTTGGCCAAACGCGGTGTTCAAGACGAATACCTAGATAAATTTAATTTCAAACATTACGGAGGCAGCCCCATTATGGGTGTGAATGCCCCTGTGATCGTAGGCCACGGTATTACCAAAGCCGACACCTTTGTGAAGATGATTGAATTGGCGATGGATACGGTTAAGTCGGATCTTGTGAGCATGGTTCAATCGTCGATGAAAGCCTTGCAGCAAGAGAAATTGAATGAGCAATAAGCTAACGGCTGCCATCACGGCAGTGGGTGGTTATGTTCCCCCTTACGTATTGACCAACCAAGAGTTGGAGTCCATGGTGGATACCACAGACGAGTGGATTCAGGCCCGCACGGGTATTTTGGAGCGTCACATCCTCAAGGAAAAAGGAAAAGGGACCTCTGACATGGCCGTTGAAGCCATTCTTCCCATGCTCGAAAAGAAGGGAATCTCTCCCTTGGAATTGGATGCCATTTTGTGCGGTACGGTTACCGGAGACTACATATTTCCCGCCACAGCCAATGTGATTGCTGATAAAATTGGCGCTAAAAATGCTTGGGGTTTTGACGTTTCGGCTGCCTGTTCTGGATTCTTATTCAGCTTGGAAACGGGTGCTCGCTTGATTGAAAGCGGCAAGTACAAGAAGGTTTTGGTGGTAGGTGCAGATAAAATGTCGAGCATCATCAACTACGAAGACCGAAATACGTGCATCATTTTTGGCGATGGCGCTGGATGCGTATTGCTAGAACCCAATACAGAAGGCTATGGTTTGTTGGATTCTCAGCTTCATGTAGATGGGAGCGGTCGAGAATTTCTGATTCAACCCGCTGGAGGGTCAGTGTTACCCCCCAGTCATGAAACCGTCGAGGATAAATTGCACTACGTTCACCAAGAAGGCAAAACGGTATTCAAATTTGCCGTTACCAACATGGCCAATGTCAGCTACGAGGTGATGCAGCGAAACGGTCTAACCGGTGATGATGTTGATTGGTTGGTTCCCCATCAAGCCAATTTGCGCATCATCGATGCTACGGCTGAGCGCATGGGCTTGGACAAGAATAAGGTCTTGATCAACATTCATCGCTATGGCAATACGACCAGCGGTACCCTGCCTTTGTGTCTGTTTGATTTTGAGAAGCAATTCAAAAAAGGAGACAATCTCATCTTCAGTACCTTCGGTGGAGGGTTTACCTGGGGAGCCATTTACTTGAAATGGGCTTACGATCCCAATTGAGTTTCGTTGCGCTTCAATACGGCGCGAAATAAATAATCGGCTTGGTTGGATGGTCCGCCCAACATTTCCATGCTCAGAAGGAAATAGTCAGGATTGTTCTGCAAAAAAGCATTCACTTGATCTTCGTTCTCTCGCTGAAAAACAGAACAGGTCAGGTAAAAGAGCAACCCGCCGGGGAGTAGGCGCGAGGCACAATTCTGCAACAAAACGCGCTGCGTATCCCACAGTTTTTCTTGGGAATGAATCGAGAAACGGTGCCATTCTTCAGGGTTTCTGCGCCAAGTCCCAGATCCGCTGCAGGGTACATCCAAGACGATTCGATCAAAGTGCTCGGGTCCTTGCCACGCAAAATCCGATTTTTTGGCGGGATTGAAAGGAAATACCAGGGGTAGTTTGAATCCCGCTTGTAGAAAGCGCTGTTGGAGATTGTTCAGGGCAGAGGCTCGAAGATCGGTGCAAACCCAATGATGATGGGGGTACAATCGATTCATCTGTAGGCTTTTACCACCGGCGCCTGAACATGCATCCCAAATGGATAAGGGTTTGCTTACGGCCAATTCCACATGTTCAACCGTTTTTTGGGAGGCCCAATCCTGAATGAAACCCAGTCCTTTTTCTTGGGCTTCATTGAGAGAAGTACCGGCAGGGAATACCAAGCAATCGGCTTGAGGATCGTTCAAGGGATTGGGTTGCTCAGATGGCCAGGGGCGCAAACGACAAAAAAATACTGGGGCTTCGGCTTGAAACCAGGCCAGAAAATCAGTCCAAGTAATGCCTGAAGAGAATTCAACTTTCCATGCGGGATGCTGTACAACAGAACTTTCAGTGACAGCCATATTTTCGAGCTCTGCTCGCTCAGAATCTAGGGTATACGGGCTTTGCAGTAGGGCTTGAACCAATGCGGCTGTACACAATGACTGGGGCCAATGGGCCACTGAAATGTCTGGGGCAAACTTGAAATAGGTATAACACCAACGGCGGTAGCGTTTTCGGTCCTTGCTGCCCCATCCTCGTTGGGCCTTGAATGCACGCGCTAGGTAATGATGAAAGGGCTCCCCAAATTGGTATTCAGCCAATAGGGTTATGGTATTTTCCAGCTGTCGAGGTAAATGGCTCAGGGGTTGACAGGGATTTGGTATTCTCCTTCTATGCGCACCAAGCGAATCCCAGCGTTGGCCATTCCATGGCCCGTGGGGGTCAGTCGAATGTTTTGAATGGAGCCTTGAAAAGTGGGACTCAATTGTTGTTGACGAAAATACAAGGGTTGAAGACTGGGACTAACCGAGAAGTGACTCACCAGAAAGAGCAAGTGGTCATAGCCCAAATAGGCATATTTGCTGGGCTCTCCCCATTGGGAAACGGTCATTCGTTGAGCCAAATAAGACACGGTAGAGTCCAAGAAATCCAAAACTACATTTCCTGGGTAAAGCATGCGGTTTTTTTGGTCCACGGGGAGGCTCACAGCCGCTTGTGCATCCAACCAGTCAAATTGGCCAATGGCGTAACTGTTTGTGGCATCCAAAGCCCGTTTGGACAAGTAAGATTGGGCTTCGGGCGTAAATTTATCGGTATAAACGAATAAAAAAGAATCGCTACCGGTAGAAAGAGCTGGCGACAGACTTTTACTGCTGGTCTTCCAAATATGCTTACTCACAGAGCTGCCTTCAAGCAGACGAAACAATTGGGCTTCGGTTTTCTGACATTGGGCTGCGTTTTTGGGTTTATCGGGGCTGATGATGGCAATTTTGTGGCGAGGGTAACAGCGTTGTATTTCAGACGCCAAGCCCAAAAGACGTACGCTATCGCTTGCAAACATGGATATTCCGTTGCTCGCCGATTGAAAAGCATACGGTGCCAGTGGTGCCACCCAAGGCTTGGTAATGGTGTAGTCTTGATCCATTGATTTGAGCTGTTTGGGGTAAACAGGGCCCAGAATCAGGTCGTGGTTGTTCAGCCACAATTTGCCGGCAATGGAACAGAAGAATAGGCTATCGGTTTTGAAATCGCGCAAGTCAATTTCACAAGGAATGCCGTTGGTCCCCAAATCTTCGGCGGCCGTTTGAATGCCCAGCCAATAATCCAACATGGCTTGGTTGAAAGCGTCGTTAGCTCCTTTTTCGGCATGAAAGGGCAACAGAACGGCTACTTTAACCGGGCTATGCTGAGCGGTTACCTTGAAGCTTACAATCGAAAGAAGCAGTAACGATATGGATCTCAATCCGTTCATGATTATTCCCACTCGATGGTGGCTGGTGGTTTGGAACTGATGTCGTACACCACTCGGTTGATGCCTCGAACCCCGTTGATGATGGAATTGCTGATATCGGCCAGCAACTCATAGGGTAGGTGAACCCAATCGGCGGTCATTCCATCTGTGCTGCTGACAGCCCTTAGGGCTGCAACTTGTTCATAGGTTCGTTCATCTCCCATGACCCCCACACTCTGGACAGGAAGCAAAATGGTGCCTGCCTGCCAAATTTTATTGTACCAACCGCTTTCTTGGAGCTTATTCATGTAAATCCAATCAGCCTCTTGCAACAATTGGACCTTTTCAGCCGTGATATCACCCAGAATGCGAATTCCCAATCCTGGACCTGGGAATGGGTGGCGATTCAACAACAAAGCGGGCAATCCCAAGGCTGCACCTACGCGCCGTACTTCGTCTTTGAAAAGCGAACGAAGGGGCTCAATCACTTTAAGGTGCATGTCTTCGGGCAGACCACCCACGTTGTGGTGACTCTTGATGGTGGCTGATGGGCCATTGACAGAGACGCTCTCAATCACGTCTGGATATATGGTTCCTTGAGCCAACCAATTGGCACCCTGAATTTTAGTGGCCTCCTCTTGGAATACTTCTACAAAAACGCGCCCAATGGTCTTGCGTTTGGCTTCGGGCTCAGAAATGCCAGACAGGGCTTCATAAAAGCGTTGAGATGCATCGACAGCAATGACATTGAGGTTGAGTTGTTTATATGCTTCTTGAACATCGCTGAATTCGTTTTTACGCAGCAAACCGTTGTCGATGAAAATGCATGTAAGGCGATGCCCAATGGCTTTGTTGAGCAGCAAAGAGGCCACTGAACTGTCTACTCCACCTGAAAGTCCGAGAATTACACGGTCCTCTGGGCCAACCTGCTCTTGAATTTGGGCTACGCACTCATCAATGAAATGACCAGGGGTCCAATCGCCTTTGCATTTGCAGATGTTGTAAGCGAAGTTTCGAAGCATTTGGGTGCCCTCGGTGCTGTGGTAGACTTCAGGATGAAATTGAATGCCGTAGGTGGGATAGGGGTTCTCGATTTCGTAGGCGGCGACAGGGATGCTCTCCGTAGTGGCAATGACACGGGCATGTTCGGGCAAAGCCAGGATGGTATCCCCATGGCTCATCCAGACTTGCGAAGGATTTCCTACGCCTTCCATCAGCACATGCTGGCCATCGTGCTGTAGCATGGCTCTGCCGTATTCGCGGTGTTGGCTTCGACCTACTTGACCTCCCAAGTGCTTGGCCATGTATTGAGCCCCGTAACAAACGCCCAAAACAGGGCCGTGCTGAAAATATGCATTCAAGTCAATGCCAGGAGCATTTTCTTCGTTCACGCTGCAAGGACTTCCCGAGAAAATGACCCCTTTGATGTCGCTGCTCAATTCGATTTCGGCATGGAAGGGATGGATTTCGCAATACACAAATAATTCACGCAAACGACGCGCAATCAATTGCGTGTATTGGGAGCCAAAATCTAAAATGAGGATTTTCTCAGAAGACATGATACAAAAGTACCACCAAAACCAGCGCCCTTATCGACAAATTTTCCCTAAAACCAAGGTTGGAAAAGGGCGAACAAACTGTTGCTGGCTCGTTGCATGAACTGTTGGCGATTGCCCGGGATTTGCTTCTTTTTTTGGTAGATCCATAGGCCGTTTTCATGGCTCAAACCTTCAACAGCGGTCCACTTGGGTTCTTGGGTTGATACCAGGGTTAAACACACCGTACCCACGGGCTTCTCATCAGTTCCCCCTCCTGGACCGGCAATGCCAGTGGTGCTGAAGGCGAAATCGGATCCAAATTTCTTCAGAGCCCCTAAAGCCATTTCCTTCCCCGATTCCAAACTCACAGCTCCGTGCTCTTTCAGTGTGTTTTCCAAGACACCCAATTCTCGCCTTTTGACAGGATTGCCATAGGCTACCATCGATCCTTGCACGCAAGCGCTCATACCGGGCACTTGAAGCAATTGATTGATGGCGAATCCGCCGGTGCAACTTTCAGCGCCTGAAACTTCCCACGAACCGTCCAATAGAAATTGAGCTACCCGCTCAGCGGCGCTGATGTCACCCACCCCAAAACACAAGATGCCCAGTGCATGTTGCAAACGCTCAAACCAAAATTCGATGCCTTTGTCTTCGGCTTGGTTCTGTTGCTTTTGACTCAAGCGCAGGCGAATGCTGTTGAACTGGGGCAAATAGGCGAGTGAGTACCCCTCAGGAAGTTCATCTTCAAAATGAGATAAATGCTTACTGAGTATGCTCTCTGGGGTTTCCAAACACAACAGGGTTCGGTGTTCATAGGTTTGAAGTGAAAAGGCTTTTTGCAATCGAGGAAGAACCTCGTGTTCCATGAGATAATACACCTCATTGGGTACGCCGGGCAAGCTTACCACGATGCCTTTATTATGTTGAAACCACATGCCGGGTGCTGTGCCAACCGCGTTGTGAAGGGTTTCGCATGCTTCGGGTAATTCAGCTTGCAGTTTGTTGACTTCCAATAAGGTGCGTCCCCTTTTGGCAAAGAGCTTTTCCAAATGAGCCATCACAGAAGCATCGGTGCGGTACCCGCAGTTGAAAAATTGAGCCAGTGTATGCTTGGTGATATCATCGCGCGTAGGGCCCAAACCTCCAGTAATGATGACCAAAGAGGCGGCATTCAAGCTGGTTTCCAGCGCTTCTACAATCGCATCGGCTTTGTCAGATACGGCCGTTTTGCGTTGAACGTGTATGCCCCATTTGGCTAAATTTTGGCCCAGCCAGGCGCTGTTGGTGTCAATGGTCTGCCCCAGCAGTAGCTCGTCCCCAATGGTGATAATCTCGGCGTTCATCTGTGTACAAAATTAACCACTGAGCCGCCCGCCTTGTTTTAAATTCGGCATGTGAAATCTGAGATCGTCATTTACACAGACGGTGCGGCCTTGGGGAATCCCGGTCCCGGGGGCTACGGTGCCGTATTGATGTACGGAGCACACCGCCGTGAGATTTCAGGTGGTTTTCGGCGCACAACTAACAATCGAATGGAGTTGTTGGCCGTCATCAAGGCATTGGAAATAATCAAGCAGCCTGGATTACCGGTTTCTATTTTTACTGATAGCAAGTACGTTCACGACGCCATAGTCAAGAATTGGATCGGTTCCTGGCAGCGAAAAGGGTGGGTGAAAGTGAAAAATCCAGATTTATGGAAGCGCTTGGTTCCACTCAATGATCAATTCAAACCCCAGTTCAATTGGGTGAAAGGCCATGCTGGAATACCCGAAAACGAGCGCTGTGATCATTTGGCTACCCAAGCGGCTAAAGCCAACCCCTCAGAACCTGATCACTTTTACGAGCAAAGCGAGAAATCAGCGGGAGAGGGCTTGTTTTAATCAAACGACTCCAACAATTCTTGCGCATTGGCCAATGCTGATGCCGTAGGATTCTCATGGCTCAAAAGTTGAGCCAATTGCTGAATTCGATCTGTCTGGTTCAGCCATTGGAAACGGCTGGCCGTATGCTCCGATTGCCGATCCTTGAATACCAAAAGTTGTTGATGACCGGCTGAGGCGACTTGAGGGAGATGCGTTATGGCGAGCACTTGCAAATGCTGGCCCATAGACCTCATCATGCGGCCCATTTGAAGGGCAACAGGCCCAGAAATTCCTGTATCGGCCTCGTCGTATATGAGAGTCGCCTTGCTCTGTTGGGCGGCTCCTAGGCTGCGAATGCTGAAATTCAAACGCGATAATTCGCCCCCTGAGGCTACTTTTTCCAAGGGCTGCAGGGCTTGGCCTTTGTTGGCTGAAAACATGAGGGTCAGCTCATCGTAACCCTGAGGATTTAGATGCGAGGCATCTGTGGCCCATTGGCATTCCAATCGAGCATCGGGAATTTCCAATGAATGCAACATGCTTTGCAGTTCTTGGCACCACCGAAGACCCGCTAGCGAGCGCGATTCATGCAGTTTTTGAGCCAGTTTGTGGCATTCTTGGCTGTGCATTTCGGCTTCTTTTTTCCATTCGGCTAATTGCTCTTGTTCCAACTGAACCGATTGCAAGCGTTTTTCCAATTCTTGAGCAATGCTGATCAAGGCGCAGGCATCTGAAACGTGGTGCTTGCGAAACAAGTTTTGCAACTGAGCCATTCGTTCATTCAAAAAGGAAAGTCGTTCTGGATCCTCGCTTATGGCATCGCCAAATTGAGACAAACCTTCTGAGATGTCGTCCAAATCCAAACCCAATTGTTCCAGCCGATCCAACAAAGAGTCCAATGTGGGGTGGCTGTGTTTGTATCGTCGAAAGGAGGCTTTGATTTGGTTGAGTTGATCCAACAAAGAGCCCTCATTTTGGCTGAGCTGCTGGCTGCTTTGCAAAGTCAATGACTTCAATTCCTCGCCTTGACTCAACAAAGCCATTTCAGATTCCATATGGCTTTCCTCGCCCTCTTGCGGCTGAAATTCAGCGAGTTCTTGGTAGAGGTATTCGTTGTAATCCCGCTCGCGATCTTGTTCGGCTTGGCGCTGCAAAGCCTCTTTGATAAGGCGTTTGGCTTTGGTGTAGGCGTGAAAAGAACGGTGATAGGCATTCAATAAATCAGAATGCCCGGCAAATGAATCCAGGAGTTTCATCTGTTCATCACGCTGCGTTACCAGCAAATGCGTGTGTTGGGTATGGATTTCCAAAAGCTGTGAGCCCAAGGCTTTGGCTTGCGACAAGGTGACCGGTGTGTCATTGATGAAGCACCGGCTTTTTCCTCCAGGAGCGATTTCACGTCTGAGCAGCGTCTGTGGCCAGTAATCCAAATCTTCAGCATCGAAAAAGGGCTTCAGATTCAAATGCTCAAGGTCAAATTCACCTTCTACGATGCATTTTTTCTGATCGTCAAACAACACACTGTGGTCAGCGCGATTGCCCGTGAGCAAACCCAAAGCGCCCAATAATATGCTTTTCCCTGCTCCCGTTTCGCCTGTGATCGTCGTAAGACCCTTTGGAATCTGCAATTCCAATTCCTGGATCAGGGCATAGTTGGATATGCGAACCCGCAATAGCATGTTAGCGTGTGATGATGCTGTTCATGACCCACAGGTTCTCATTCACATCTTTTTTAGCGTAAATGGCTTCTTGGAAGGGAGTGAGTACAATGGAGTTGTCAATGACACCAATGGCGAGATTGCGGTGCCCTTCGCTGAGGGCTTTGACGGCATGCGCACCCAATCGAGAGGCCAGGATGCGATCGTTGGCCGTAGGCCTGCCGCCTCTTTGTATATGGCCCAGGACCGTAACCTTGCAGTCGGTTTCTGGGAATGTCTCTTGGAATTTTCGAGCGATATCAAAGGCTTTGCCGTCTTCTTCACCTTCGGCTACGACAAAAATGCTGAACTCCTTTTTACGGCGCTTGTCTTCGTAGGTTTTCATGATGTCGTGCAACTCGTTTTCACGCTCGGGAATGAAAATGCCTTCTGCACCCCCGGCAATTCCGGCATTCAGTGCGATATGCCCAGAGTGTCGCCCCATCACTTCAATGAAAAACACGCGATTGTGGCTGTCTGCGGTATCGCGAATTTTATCAATGGCGTCCATGGCCGTATTGATGGCTGTATCGTACCCAATGGTGAAGTCGGTACCCGATAAATCGTTGTCAATGGTACCTGGGCAACCGACGCTGGGAATCCTAAATTCTTTTTCGAAGACCATGGCTCCCGTGTAAGTCCCGTTTCCACCAATGCAAACCAGACCATCAATGCCGTGGCTTTTCAAATTGTCGTATGCTTTCTTTCGCCCTTCAGGGGTCATGAACTCCTTGCTCCTCGCGGTTTTAAGAATGGTGCCTCCCAATTGAATGATGTTGGCAACACTGCCCGCGCTCATTTTTTTAATGGCGTTTTCGATCAAGCCTTGGTACCCACGTTGAACTCCATAGACCTCAAAATTGAAGTGAATGGCGGCACGAACAACAGCGCGTATGCAAGCATTCATGCCAGGAGCATCTCCACCAGAGGTTAAAACAGCAATACGTTTCACGATGCACAAAAATCAATCAAAAGTGGGCAAGGGGCAAACAAAAAATCCCGCCGAAGCGGGATTTTTCGTTTGCAAACGTTTGCGATTAATTGTCTTTGCCTTTGTAAGCAAATTGAATGTAGTCGTTGTGGTTACCGGCAGCCGTATTGATGACCACGTTTTCAATCTTAACGATGTAGATGTTGTAAGTCAAATCTTGGCCCGTTTTGATCAAAATGATATCGCCTTTTTGAATGTTGGAGACTTCTGCTGTAGCTGAAGCCGCATTGGCTTTCCACAGATTATACAAGAAGGTGGTAGTGCTCGCATTGGTGTAGTCATTGGCCGTTACGCGAACGAATTTGGAATTGTTTCCAGAACCCCAAGTAGAGGTAAACTCTGCGGCGCCTGTTGGAGTTTTGTCAGCAATGTCTTTCAGGTTGGGAGCTGAGCCCGAGGTCAAAGCAATGCCTAAGTTCAAGTTGTACCCAGATGTAAAGCCCGTGTACAAGGCATTGTAAACCCTTTGACCCTGGACCAAGTTGTCCAAAGGCAACATGGGGGGCACTACAGAAACGGTCACCTTTACTTCTGCCGTTTGGCCGTTGGCATCTGCAGCGGTAACGGTGTAAACAATGTCGTCTCCCACTGAACCTGCTACTTTGCGCTGCGCTACGAAAGAAGCCGTTTTGCCAGCCAACATGGTATCAAAAGCCACAACTGCTGAGGCTCCGTTAACAGAAGCTGTAATCGTTACGCCCTTGAGGTTTTCAGAACCCGCGGTGGTGGTGATGCTAAAGGCCAACATAGAGTCTGGGCCTACGCTGCAATCTCCGGCTATCAATCCCGCTCCTGCGTTCAAAGCCAAGGTGGGTTTAGGGCCTTTGCTGTCTTCTCCGCAAGAGGCCAAGAAGGCCAATGCAGGCAGGGCCAAAGCCCAAATGATGTGTTTGAATTTCATAATTCTGTTGATTCGTTTTGGACAAATTTCGGGTTTCGTTGCAGATTTTGCAAGAATCAAATGCGCCATTCTGTCAGCCTCTCATTCGTCTCATCCTTATTTTTGCAAAGCCTGTCACAATCTGCTTTCATGGCACAACCCTTGCAATTCAACAGCACCCATGTTTGATCCCAACGAATCCCTTTGGCACTTGAATCAAGATCCTATGGAAGATAGCCCTGAGTTTCTCCCGCTATTTTCCAAGCAAGAAGAGGAAGAGAGCAACCGCATGTCAGTCCCCAAGGAATTGCCCGTATTGGCCATTCGCAACACCGTTTTATTTCCGGGAGTCATTTTTCCCATCACGGTAGGTCGAGACAAAAGCATTCGCTTGATCAAAGAAGCCAACAAAGCTGACAAAACCATCGCAGTGGTTGCTCAGCGTACGCCCGAAATGGAAGATCCCAGCCCGGCTGATTTGTACAACATTGGTACCTTGGCCCAGATCATTCGTTTGATGCGCATGCCCGATGGCTCGTCTACCGTCATCATTCAAGGCAAGCGCCGCATTTCCGTAGGGGATTACACCCAAGAAGACCCTTATCTCAAGGCCCATACAGCTCATCTCGATGATGAAGGATTTGTGGAGGATAGTGAATATGCGGCCATTATCGACAGCATCAAAGATGTCAGTCAGCGCATCATTTCCCTGTCGCCGAACATCCCCAGCGAGGCGGTCATCGCCCTGAAAAATATCGACTCCAATCGCTTTCTCATACACTTCGTTGCCAGCAACTTGAACATTGAAATTGCTGAGAAACAAGCGCTATTAGAGGAATTGAATCCCAAGGCCAGAGCCTCAAAAGTGCTGGAATATGTGCTCAAAGAGTTGCAAATGCTGGAACTCAAAGACCAGATTCAAAACAAGGTGAGGACAGACCTAGACAAGCAACAGAAGGAGTATTTCCTGCAACAACAAATCAGAGCGATTCAAGAAGAGTTGGGAGGAGATACGCCCGATAAAGAAATCGACAACCTTCGCGAGAAAGGAGATGCCAAATCTTGGAGCAAAAGCGTTCGCGATCACTTCAACAAAGAGTTGGATCGATTGATGCGCATCAATCCGGCTTCTCCTGACTATTCGGTGGGATTGAACTATGTGCAGCTTCTGTTGGATTTACCCTGGGATCAGGTCACCGAAGACAATTTCGATTTGGAACATGCCCGTTCGGTCTTCGACGAAGATCATTTCGGATTGGAAAAGGTCAAACGTCGCATATTGGAGTACTTAGCCGTTTTGAAACTCAAAGGGGATATGAAAAGCCCCATCATTTGTTTGTACGGCCCTCCAGGTGTGGGTAAAACCAGTTTGGGGCGCTCTATTGCGAGGGCCTTGGGCCGCCAACATGTGCGCATGTCTTTGGGAGGCTTGCACGATGAATCTGAAATACGTGGGCACCGCAAAACTTACATTGGGGCTATGCCCGGTCGAATCATTCAAAACCTAAAGAAGGTGGGGAGCAGCAATCCCGTTTTTGTTTTGGATGAAATCGACAAATTGGGTCGTGATTTTAGAGGAGACCCTTCAAGCGCTTTGTTAGAAGTATTGGATCCTGAGCAAAACATCAGTTTCTACGACAATTACTTGGAAATGGACTACGACTTGAGTCGAGTGTTGTTCGTTGCCACCGCTAATTCCTTGGATCAAATTCAACCTGCTTTGCTCGATCGAATGGAAATCATCGACATCAGCGGTTACAGCTTGGAGGAGAAGGTAGAAATTGCCAAGAAGTATCTCATTCCCAAGCAGCGAAAAGCCCACGGTCTGAAAGCCAAGGACTTTAAAATCACCGACAAGGCCTTGGAAGTTTTGATCGAGCAGTACACCCGCGAATCTGGGGTACGAGGCTTGGATAAGAAAGTGGCTGCTTTGGCTCGCTCAGTGGCCCAACATGTGGCATCGGGTACCCCGTATGCAGCCAATTTTAAACCGTCTGATATCGAATCGGTGTTGGGAAGTGAGAAGTTGGAGCCTGAACATTACGAAAACAATGAAACAGCCGGTGTGGTGACGGGATTGGCTTGGTCTCCCATGGGGGGCTCCGTTTTGTTTGTGGAAAGCGCTTTGTCCAAAGGCAAGGGGCGCATGCAAATTACCGGTCAACTGGGCGATGTCATGAAAGAATCGGTTCACATTGCCAGCAGCTTTCTACGAGCTCATGCTGATTATTTGGATTTGGATCTAGCCTTGTTTGAAGCTTACGACATTCACGTGCATTTTCCTGCGGGAGCCATACCAAAAGACGGACCCTCAGCGGGTGTTACGGTGCTGACATCGCTGGCTTCTTTGATGACGCAGCGACGGGTGAAAAAGCGTCTAGCCATGACGGGAGAAATTACCCTGCGTGGCAAAGTCTTGCCGGTGGGAGGAATCAAAGAGAAGGTTCTGGCTGCCAAGAGGGCGGGTATTCAAGAGGTAATATTGTGCGAACAAAATCGCAAAGACATTCTGGATATTCCCGAATCTTACATTCAGGGAATGCAATTTTTCTACGTGAATAACATGCTTCAGGTGCTGGATTTGGCTTTGACCCATGAGCCGGTCAAGGGTGCAATTAAACTAACAGCCAATACGAACCATGGCCCCGCATAATGGGTTATATTTGGATATGATATTCAAGAAAATATGGTCCTATTTGACCTTTCAAAAGCAAGAAGGAACCAAAAACCTCAACACCCAATTGATGCACGGTATGAATCGCATCAGCATATTGATGTTCGTCATTGCCTTGGGCGTGATCATCGTGCGATTCGTGATCAAGCCTTGAGGTTCTTTTCATTCCTGTTCTTTTTTACGGCTTATGGTCTAGCGGGCCAGGGTGTTGAGGCTATTTCATTGAACGGTCGCGGTGCCTCTGAAAGTGAAAAACGATCCATGCAGCCCATCAATCGTTTCATTTTGATGGGCGATACGGTTCATGAACCCTTGGATTTGGCTTCGGCCATACCCGGTCAAGCGGTGCGCACGTACCGCATAGGTCTTCCCAAAACATGGGATTCTTTGGCCATGAGGCATTCGTATGCTTGGGTGTATGCCTTGCAAAATGAGAAAAGCCCGGTTCCTGACCACAGCTTAGTGCTATTCGAGGAAAAACTCATTCGAGGGCAATGGATGCGAAAAACTTGGGTCGACAAAAATGGCGATTTGGTATTCGATGCCTTCGAAAAGGCAGATACATCGTGGCAAATCAACAGGGATTGGATGCTGCAGTTGGGGCCCAATCTGAGTTTGATGATGCAGCCGTTTCCCGTTCAGCAGTTTTTTGCCTTTGCCCAAATGCATGATCAATCGGTCAAGGCATTGGTCGGGCCTCGCCTTTACATGGGAGCTGCTTTTGCCTTTCGCTATCAGCGCCAAAACTTGCGATTCGGGTACTATTCCCTTGACTCAAATAGAGGGATATGGGTAGCTGCTGTTGATCAAAATTTCAACGGTAAGTATAATGACCCTGGTGTGGACCGAATCATTTTGTCAATGGATTCAGTGCGTTTTTACGATGAATTCAGTCAGAATTGGCCAGAGCGAGCTTCGAATATGAATTGTGTTTGGCGAGGTCTGGCCTTTTCACTCCGTTGGCAGGGTGAGCAATTGATGGCCTCGCGCATCACAAACGGTGAGCACCCTTTGTTGAATGGAAATCGACTTCCCCGCATTCGTTTTCATGCAGCAGATACTGGATTGGGTTCATGGATGTCTCTGGGAAAACACAGAAGTTGGCGCGCCTATCGAGGGTTTCAAATCATCATGTGGGCCTGGCACCCCGATATGGGATTTTCAACGGCAGACTCCCAGTTCTTGGTCGATTTGTCGGCCCAACAACGCGCTCAATTTCAAGCTCTTATCAATGATTATAAGTTAGAACATTCGGGTGATGAGCCCTCAAGGCGCATTCAAAAACGATGGTTTTTGGATACTCAGTCCTTGCTGAATGTTCGCATGGTCATGATGGCCCAGGGAGGCGATGAGCGGAGCATCAAGACTTTGAATCGAAGATATTCTTGGCGTTGGGATCAGCTGGTTTTGGATAACCGAGCAGCCCGAATCATGCAATGGCAATCTTTGCCACAATTGCTTTGGGTGGATCGATGTGGACGAATTGTTGACGCTGACTTTAACTTATTGAATTTTAGTAATTTGATTAAAAATTAGCAGGTCAATCCATGTCACAATCCGGTCCCAATTGCACTGGGGAGTTTCATGCTCGTCATTTGGAGATTAATATTGTAGTATATACCTAAGGTACACATGAAAAAAACAGCCGTTACCGCCCTTCTTATCGTATTGCTTTTGCTCTCGTTGGGAGCTAATGCATTCCTCTTTTCTGAAAAGAGCAAAGGGCAGATTGCCATGGAAAACGAAATCGAAATGCGCCGCCAACGCGATTCCATTGAACAGGAATTGTTGCGGGTAGAAGATTCGCTGAACGCCCTGGTGCAAAACTACCAGAATGAAAATGCCACTTTGATTTCCAAGGTTGAAATGCTCGAGGGTGATAACAACCCCAGGGTGATTCAAGCCTACAAGGAAATTTACCGTCTTCGCCGTCAATTGGCGGGTGGGGTGAGCAAAACATCTACCAACAGCATGGGCAAGCCCGGCGCCCCCGGTAATTTGAATGATTTGCGCAAGCAATTGGAAGAGGCCAAGAAACGAGTTGCTGAACTCATGGCTCAAATTGCCCAAATGACCAACGAGAAGAATCAGATGATGCTGGAATTGGATTCGACCAAGGAAAATAATCAGATGCTTTCGGCTGAAAACTATGATTTGAAAGACCGATTGGAACGCGGTGCGCGACCTCAATTCGGTGCGTTGTTGACAACCGGTTTGATTACCAAAAAAGGGGCACGCGAAGCTTCTACTTCAGCTAAGAGCTTGGAGAAGTTGATGATCACTTTCGATATTTTG
Source organism: Bacteroidota bacterium (assembly GCA_030833525.1). Lineage (GTDB taxonomy): Bacteria > Bacteroidota > Bacteroidia > NS11-12g > UBA955 > JALRLA01. The sequence continues at coordinate 53,795 of JAURGZ010000008.1, forward strand.
GAGAATCCCTTGGTTACATCAGTGGTAGAGGAGCAGATTGTAATTCGCATCATTGACCCCAATGGAGGCGTATTGTCTACCACCAATAAGTCGCTCCAAGACAAAAGCACAGTGGTTTCTTTGACCGAAACCATTCAGTTTGACGGTGCCCTGCAAAAAGTAAAATGGTACTTCCCTCAAAAAGGCACTTTGGAAGGTCGATTGGGTAAGGGTCAATACACTTGTGAGTTGTGGACCCGTGGTTTGCTTCGCCAGAAAAACACGTTTGAATTGAATTAAATGCTTGAATCAAGCATGCGAAGGCCCCTTTTGGGGCCTTTTTTGTGCTATACTGTTGTAACAACAGAGGGCTATGCGAAGCTCTACTTCCCATGTATTAACCAAGAGGAGATAAGTAAATCACTGTCATGTTGGCCATGGGCATTGATATGAATGGAACCGAATTGATCACCGATCTGCGGCGCTAATGGAAGCATACACTGGGCCACGGTTTGCCAAGTTTGGAAGTGCAATATGGTTCAGGGCGCACAGACAGCTAACTCCTCGATTTCCACCAAGGGTATCGAGTGCCCCAAATCACCCGTGCTCACAAATGTCATTCGGGCAAAAAAAAAGGCCCCGATTCGGGGCCTTTTCTCGATTGCAATATCCGTTAGAACCAAGACTTCATTCGAAGCTGGGCTTTCTCGTTCATGTAATACAGGGCAGGAACCAGTATCAATGTTAGGAAAGTCGCGAAACTCAATCCAAAAATCATGGTCCAACTCAAGGGCCCCCAGAATGCCACACTATCGCCCCCGAAATAAAGATTAGGGTTTCCATAGGTGAACAAAGTGACAAAGTCCATGTTCAAACCCACTGCCAAGGGAATCAATCCCAATGATGTGGTGGCTGCTGTCAACAACACAGGGGTCATACGAGCCCGACCGGCCTCTATCAATGCCTCGCGCAGGGGTAGGCCTTCGCCTACCAATTGGTCAGCAAATTCAACCATCAGAATGCCGTTTCGCACTACAATACCGGCCAGGGCTACGATTCCAATACCGGTCATGATGATGGAGAACGACATGCCTGTGATGGCATATCCCAACAATACTCCAATAACCGAGAAAAGAATCTCGCTCAAAATGATCATCGGTTTGGAGATGGAGTTGAACTGAGCAACCAAGATGACAATGATCAATGCAATGCTGGTCAACAAGGCGCCACCCAAGAACGCACCTGTTTCTTTTTGTTCTTCTTGTTCGCCGGTCATTTCAATGGCCAAGCCATCTTGAGCACCGAAACGGTCAATGGATTTTTGAACCTGAGCTACCACTTCGTTGGGGGCATATCCAGGCAATACATTGGAGCCCAGGGTGATAACCCGCTTTTGATTCAAGCGATTGATGCCGCCGTAGCTGTTGGTATAGCGAGCCGTTGCGATGGCACTCAAAGGAATTTCGCGAATTTTACCGCCCATTACCATGTCGCGATAACTGATGCGCATGTTCAACAAGGCAGACAAATCATTGGTGGTTTGCTTTTCCAAACGAACCATGATGGGGTAGTCTTCGTTCTCATCTTTGAATTTGCTGGGTTCGGCACCGTAAATGCTATTTCGCAATGCGCCGCCGACTTGGGAAGTTGAAATGCCCAAGCGATTGGCTTTTTCACGGTCAATTTCGATGAATACTTCAGGTTTTGAGGCCACGAAATCGCTTTTCAACTCTTCAACGCCCGGGATTTTTTCAGCTTCCAGGTGTCGCTTCAATTGAGCCGCCGTATTGACCAAAGCGTTGAACTCGTCACCGCGAATCTCAATGTTGATCGCTTTTCCTACCGGCGGGCCGTTTCGCTCTTGTTCTACGGTCATTTCAACGCCTGGGAATGCGCCCAATTCTTCGCGAATTTTTTCAAGTAATACGCGGGTACTTGCCCCATTTCTTTTGGCGTATTCGACAAAAGCCACGGTAATTTTGCCCTTGTTAGAAGCAATGGTTCTGTCACCACTGTTTGGGTCTGATGCACCGACGGCCACGTTGGAAATGATGGATTCCACCAGCGGATTATTGGCTCCTACGGCTTTGAATACCCGTTCCTCGGCCAAACGGGTGATGCTGTCGGTGGCGACGGCTGAGGTACCCGTGGGTAGGGTGAGGTATACATAGGTGAAATTGGGGTCAGCCTGCGGGAAGAAAACCACTGCGGGCTTGCGAATGCCTAAAGCCACAAATGAAAGGAGCAACATGCCAAAGGTGGCTCCCAAAACGCCCAATGAGCGTTTTCCAGTGAGAATCCAGGCTACAACCTTCGCATATTTATGCTGTACTCGGGGCCAATGTATGTGCTGGAAACGGTCGATGAACGACTTGAGCCAAAAATGGTGCAAGAGGTACAACAGGTGCAAGAATACAACCAAGTTGCCAAGTCCGAATCCGCCGAGGGAGTAGCCCAAAACGGCTAAAATTCCCATGATGATGCTGGCTTTTTTAACCGCTTTTTTAGCTTCTGGACTGCCTACGGCCGCCATTTCGTCGTCGCGCTTCATGAAATCAACGGCAAACACGGGGTTGATGATGTAGGCCACCAACAGGGAGGCGAGCAGGGTAATGATCAAGGTGACCGGCAAGAAGAACATGAACTTGCCGACTACACCGCCCCAGAAAGCCAAGGGTACAAATGGAGCCAAGGTCGTCAAGGTGCCGCTGAATACAGGCATGAAGACCTCGCCAGC
>JAURGZ010000043.1 GCA_030833525.1 Bacteroidota bacterium
GCCGTAACACAACACATCGGTTGTAGTTACCGTAGATCCAATCGCCAATGCTGCTGAAGGCTCGGTGATGGTTACACTCAAGGTCTCGGTGCAATTGTTGGCATCCTTAACGGTGATGGTGTAAGTGCCTGCCGACAAGCTACCAAAGGTGGCACTCGTGCCATAACTACCAGCGTCCAACTTGTATTGGTATGTTCCCGTACCGCCGTTGGCCGATACGGTTACAGAACCGTTGCTGCCACCCTTACAGCTTACGTTTGTCTGAGAGCTATTGCTCAAACTCAAAGCTGAAGCAGGTTCAGTGATGGTAACACTCAAGGCACCTGTACATCCTTGTGCATCTTTGGCCGTGATGGTATATGTTCCTGCTGAAAGGCTAGAGAAAGTAGCACTTGCGCCGTAGCTACCTGAACCAATCTTATAGGTGTATGGACTGGTTCCGCCGCTAGCTGATACCGTTACAGCACCCGTAGAGTTACCGTTACACAGCACATTTGTTTGGCTTGAATTTGTAACGGAAACAGCGCTAGGCTCTGTCACGACCACACTGGCATTGACAGCCGTACATCCGTTGGCATCTGTTACCGTTACTGAGTATGTACCGGCACTCAAACCCGTAATGCTAGCACTAGTTGAACCTGTGCTCCAAGAATATGAATAGGTACCTGTGCCACCGCTGGGTGCCGCCGCGGCCGAACCGTCATTCGAACCATAGCAAGTCAAATTGGTTACTGTTACTGAGCTTGCACTCAACGCGGCAGCAGGCTCGGTAATGCTCACTGAGAGCGTGGCCGTGCAGCCATTGGCATCTTTTGCGGTAACGGTATAGGACCCAGCCGCTAAGCCTGTGAAGGTGCCGCTGCTCTGGTAAGCGCCTGTACCCAATTTGTATTCGTAGCCTGAACCCAAGGTTCCACCGCTCGCTGACACTGTTACTGCACCCGTAGAATTGCCGTAACACAACACATTGGTTTGGCTGGAGTTGCTCAAACTCAACGCGGCAGCGGGCTCGGTTAACGTTACACTGGTTGTGGCTGTACAAGCATTGCCATCGGTCACGGTTACGGTATAGGTTCCAGCCGTCAAGCTAGAAATATCTTCGGTCGACGCCGTGTAGCTATTAGGACCGGTCCAAGCATAAGACAAGGTAGCCGTTCCACTTGCGGTCAAGTTGATGGATCCGGTAGAGGCACCGTAACAACCAACGTTGGTTGATGAGGCAATGGTCGCCGTCGGATTGGCATTTACGGTGATAGAAATCGTATTGGAATACTCAACAGAGCTAGCCGCATCAGTCACCTTTCTGCGGTAATCCGTACTAGAAGTAACACCCGAAGAGAAGGTATAAGTAGCAGAGGTTGCACCGCTGATGTCTGACCATGAAGATCCACCAGCCGCGGTCGATTGCCACTGATATGACAAAGAACCTGTTCCACCTGAGGCAGCCACTGTAGAAGTGAAGCTTGAGGGGGTTACTCCTGAACAAATGGTCTGAGAAGCCGCCACGGTACCGCCAGACAAGGAAGACAAAACGGTGATGGTAGACGACGCTGTACCGGTACAACCGTTAGCATCGGTACCTGTAACCGTGTAGGTAGTGGTGGTAGTGGGCGATGCCGTCACAGGTGTACCTGTAGTAGCTGATAAGCCTGTCGAGGGAGACCAGGCGTAGGTACTGGCGCCACTGGCAGACAGAGACTGAGAATTTCCTGAAACGATGGTAGCCGAAGTGGGGCTTACTGAAACCGATGGATTGGAGTTCACGGTTACCGTCTGGGTAGCCGTACAACCGTTGTTGTCGGTATAGGTAATTACTGAAGTACCAGCTGATACGCCGGTTACTGTTCCAGTTGAATTTACAGTAGCTACCCCTGTTGAAGCTGAAACCCAAGGATTGCTAACCGCAGCCGTGCCTGAACCCGTCAAGGTCGTGGTACCCGTACCGCAAATGCTAGCCGTACCGCTGATGGTGGGGTTGGCATTGACGGTAACGGTCAAATTATTGGAGTATGCCGTAGTAGAGCCATCGCTCACTTTTCTGCGGTATTGAGTAGTAGCGGTAATTCCAGATGGAACATCATAAGTGGTAGAATTGCTGCTTGCAATGGCTGTCCAAGTTGAACCACTGTTGGTTGAATATTCCCATTCATAGGTATAAGAACCTGTTCCACTAGATGCCCCTGATACCGAAGTAAACGCAGCTGGGTCACCACCTGAACATACTGCTGTGGTTCCACTTATAGTGCCACCGGTTAAGCCGGCTGTTATGGTTACCGTAACCGTACCCGTATTCTGGCACGAATTGGCATCAGTACCTGTAATGGTGTAAGTAGTAGTTGTTGTAGGAGAAGCCGTTACCGTCGCCGTGTTTGTAGTTGACAGACCTGTAGATGGAGACCATGCATAGGTACTCGCACCTGAAGCCGTCAATGAAACGCTAGAACCCGAATTGATAGAAGCCGAAGAAGGCGAAATGGCAATAGTCGGAAGTGCGTTGACGGTTAATGTCTGTGTGTTGGAATTGATGGTAACCGTCGTATAGGATCCATTGTATTCCGAAATCTGACAGTAGAAATTACCTGCATCTGAAGAAGAAACCGATGAAATGGTATACGAAGAATTCGTCGCGCCTGAAATCGCACTGCTTCCTTTGTACCACTGATAGTTAAGGGAATTACCAGTAGTACCCACAGTCGCAGAAATAGAAAAAGTCTTACTTGACCCGCTACAAACAGAGGCCGTAGTTGCCAAATTGCTTGTGATAGTGGGATTAGGAACTATTGTCGGAGTTGTACCACTAAAGTCATAGGTACAAGCTCGAGTTTTCATTGTCCTGCTCTGTCTTTGTGCAGCGACACTATCAGAAAAAATAATTGTTAATATGTTTACTGTCCCCAGGTTACTGCTATTAGAAGAAGCCCAGAAGTTGTAATAGATGTTATCATAATGAACTGTACTGTCATAAGGTGCCGTTGCGTTACCCGCTATTTTCGGGTTATCAAAATCCGGTTCGTACTTTTTAGTTCCATTGTCATAATAGTGCAAAATAGCGGGTATGTTTACACCGGGTGTACCCGCAGGGTATTTCATCTGCAGACTACCCGAACCTTTTGTAAACAAAAGAGGATGTGCTCCATAGGGCATTATGTAAGCATTCGACGATTGGTTTCCATTGTTACGCTTGAAAATTTCAGGACATTCATTATCAATTTCAAATACGTTAGTAACCGTCACCGATACGTTTTGTGTAACCGTACTTCCACCCTGCGTGTATGACAACACAAAGTCATAAACGTTATTCGTTCCATTGTCAGTTGGATTCTCGAAATCGGGGGCCGTATTAAAAGCAATGACTCCCGTTGAGCTGTTAACAGACACCTTACTAGCATCGTTTCCCCCTGAAATGGACCAAGTGCCTCCCGTTGGATTGCCGGTCGCCGTAAAGATGGCTGTTTTGTTCTCAAAATGAGGATTTTTCGAAGCCGAACTCGTGATGGTCTGGGCTCCTGCAGCCCCGAACATCAGCATGCTCGATAGCAGCGCCATGAATTTTATATTCTTCATCATGTAATTGATCTTTTTTTATATGCTATCCGATGATCAGGATTGCGTTTATTTTTTTAACCACGCAAAATTAGACAAGGCCCCGCAAAAGACATGAATAAAAAATGTAACATTTCATAACATTGGGGATAATGGGATTTTCCAGACACCATTTGACACGAATTGGGTAAAATTTGATATATTTATTGGCATTGAATTGTCAATAATATTATCAAATGCTTTTCCATATACACTCCTACTTCAGCCTTCGCTACGGGCTCTTTGCGCCTGAAGACCTAGCCGCTTGGGGTGAGCGCGAAGGCATGCGATTGGCACTGGGAGACATCAACAATGCCAGCGGTGTGTGCAATTGGCTCAAAAGCGCCCGCGAGAAAACGCAGTTCAAGGCCCATGCCAGCATTCACATCAAGAATGAAAACAGAGACGCCTATCTACTCCTAAGCCGCAGCCAGCTAGGGTTTGCCGCCATCAATCGCTTTGTAAGCGACCACCTGATTCGGGGCAAGAGTTTCCCTTTGCATCCGCCGAGGTTGGAAGACTGCGATAGCATTGTCTTTTTCAAAGACTGGCACTCCAAAGACCCCCAATCACTCCCCCAACACGCATGGGTGGCCGTTCGAGCCGAAGACCTACCCCGTTTGCGCCTCTCGGCCTGGAAACGGGAAAGCGACCGCCTGATCGCCTACAAACGCATGACTTTGTGGGCCCCCGAAGACCGAGAAACCCACCATGCGCTGCGCTGCATCGACGCCAACTGCCTCAGCAGCACTCTACCTGCCGGGCACGAAGCAGCAGAGGGAGATTGGTTCACACGCTATGCAGACGCGCTCAAACCCTTTGAAGAAGCTCCCGACCTGGTGAGAAATGCCGAACGCATGCTCGAAGGAGGCGACTGGCAATTCGATTGGAATGAGCCGCAAAACAGAAAGACCTACACCGGTGATCCCGATGAAGATTTTCGCATGATGCGCGACTTAGCTGTAGAAGGCCTGAAGTATCGCTACCCCAAGTATACCTATGCCACCACCCAGCGTTTGGAGAAAGAGATGAAATCCATTTATGAACTGGGATTCACCGCCTACTTCCTGATCAATTGGGATATTTGCCGCTACGCACGCGAACAAGGGTTCTTCTACATTGGCCGTGGCTCAGGAGCCAATTCCATGGTTGCCTATTGTTTGCGCATTACCGATGTAGACCCCATTGAACTCGACCTATACTTCGAGCGCTTCATCAACCCCTTTCGCAGCAGCCCTCCTGATTTTGACATTGACTTCTCTTGGCAAGATCGCGACCGGGTTACAGGCTACATTCTAGCCAAGTACGGCCCCGACCACGCTTCGCTACTGGGCACCTATAACACTTTTCAAACCAATGCCGTGGTGCGTGAACTGGGCAAAGTATATGGGCTACCCAAACACGACATCGATCACCTACTGAACAAACCCAGCTATTACAGCCCATCCACTTTTGAAGAGTACACAGCGCCCAATCCCAGCGACATTTACAGCCAGCCCGGCGTAGGCAAACGCGTGCGCAGCCGAAAACTGGGCCGCGGGAACCACTCGCACAGTGAAAACCAGCACCAAAAACACAGCTTATTCACCCAAGTCATTCGCCTAGCCCAGCGCATACACAACCTCCCCAATTACCGCAGCCTGCACGTGGGCGGCATTCTGATTAGCCACAAAAGCCTGCACCATTTCTCTCCCTTGGAATTGCCTCCCAAAGGCTTTCCCTCGGTACAATTCAGCATGTTGGAAGCCGAAGACTTGGGGCTAGCCAAATTCGACATACTCTCCCAACGCGGCTTGGGGCATATCAAAGACACCGTGCTACTGGTAGCCGAAAACCGAGGCGAAACCATTGACCCCCACCGGGTCCAAGACTTCAAGCTCGACCCGCGCATCGCACGCATGCTCAAAGGCGGCTTTACCATGGGCTGCTTTTATGTCGAAAGCCCAGCCATGCGGCAACTGCTGCGCAAGCTCAAATGCGATGATTACCCCACCCTTGTGGCCGCTAGCAGTGTCATTAGACCCGGTGTAGCCCAGAGCGGCATGATGCGCAGCTTCATCGAACGCCATGTGCGCCCAGAAAAACGCAGCGAAGCCCACCCCGTTTTACACGCCATCATGCCCGAAACCTATGGCATCATGGTTTATCAAGAAGACGTCATTCGGGTCGCGCATGAATTTGCCGGCTTGGGATTAGCCGAAAGCGACATTCTCAGGCGGGGCATGAGCGGGAAATTTCGCAGCAAAGCCGAATTTGAGCGAGTCAAGGAACGCTTTTTCGAATTGGCACAAGAAAAAGGGCATCCCCTCGATTTGGTCGGTTCGGTATGGAGCCAAATCGAAAGCTTCGCGGGGTACAGCTTCGCCAAAGGACACAGCGCCAGCTATGCGGTTGAAAGCTACCAAAGCCTACACCTCAAAGCCTACTACCCCCTGGAATTTTACACGGCGGTCATCAACAACTTCGGCGGCTTCTACCGCACAGAATTCTACGTGCATGCCGCTCGCATGTGTGGGGCACGAATCGAGGCCCCTTGCATCAACCACAGCCGCTGGCTCACCCACCTGGAGGGAGAAACCCTGTGGTTGGGATTGGGGCTGGTGCAAGGGCTGGAGGAGAAATTGGCAGAACGACTGTTGTGCGAGCGTAGCGAGCGCGGGCCCTACCGAAGCTTGACCGACTTGCATGAGCGCTGCAAACCGGGCCTGGAACAATGCAAAGTCCTCATTCGACTAGGGGGGCTGCGATTCACCCAAAAGTCACGCAAAGCCCTGCTTTGGGAAGCCCATGCCTTGCTCGGGCTCAGCCCTAAGATAGCCGCTGGGCAAGAAGCCCTTTTCCCCTCCCAAGAACGCAACTATGAACTCCCCAACTTAGAAGACAGCCCGCTGGAAGAGGCCTATGACCAAAAAGAACTCCTGGGCTTTTCCTTGAGTTCTCCCTTTTCGTGGATCCAAAACGCCGACCAAATCAGCCAAATCAGAGCCCAACATTTCCCAGCATTGGCAGGAAAACGCATGGCCATTGAAGGCTATCTAGTGACTGTCAAGCCCACCCGCACCCAGAACGGCCAAGAGATGAACTTCGGCACCTGGATCGACGCCGATGGCCAATTTTTTGACAGTGTACACTTCCCCCCTTCGCTGCGCCATTACCCCTTCAAGGGACGCAGCGTATACCGGCTCGAAGGCCGGGTTACCGAAGACTTCGGGGTGTACAGTTTAGAGGTGGAGCGCATGCACAAGTGCCAGCCGCTGCCCGATCCTCGTTACAGCGATTAGTGGTGATGCCCACCGAGACCGTGCACGTGGCCATGGTCCAATTCTTCAGCCGTTGCCTCGCGCACTTCCAAAATTTCGCCTTTGAAATGCAACTCTTCGCCTGCCAAGGGGTGGTTGAAATCCATTTTTACGTTCTCTTCACCCACTTCCAGCACCACGCCATCCATAGGGTTGCCGTCTTGATCTTGCATGGGCAAGGTGGCCCCTACTTCCAAAATATCGGCAGGCACATCAGGACCCTGAAAAATGGAAACGGGTAGATCGACGATGAAATTGGGATTGCTCTCTCCATACGCTTTGTCAGCCGGCAAAGAGAAAGCAAAAGAATCGCCTGCGTGCAAGCCTTCCAAATGAGCATCAAACGCTTCCAAGGTTTGGCCAATGCCGTGAATGAATGCCAGCGGATTTTCAGCATCAGCCTCATCAGCCAACTCCCCGTTTGACAACAACAACGTGTAAGAAAGGCTCACCACTCGGTTGGCTGCCACAGATAATTGATTGCTCATAATTCAAAGAACTTACAAAGTTTCCAAAGCCCCTGCTTCCTGTGCTTAAATCAATCGTTTTGTGCATAAAATGGGCAGAGACCCCCGCCCTGTAATTGTAGATTCGCTACACCCATGAATCTCTTCGATGCCCAACAGCGTATGCAGGAGCTGAGCCAAGTGCTCACCGACCACAACTACCGCTATTACGTACTCGATGAACCCAGCATTTCCGATCGGGAATTTGACCAACTACTGGCTGAACTTCAGGCGTTGGAAAGGCTTTATCCGCAGTGGGTGAGCCCCGATAGCCCCACCCAAAAAGTAGGCGGGCAAGCCATCGAAGGCTTCCAAACCGTACCGCACAAACGGCGCATGTTATCGCTGGGCAATACCTACACCCTGGAAGAAGTGGCCGAATTCGACCAACGCATTCGCAAAGCCACTGGAATCGAGCACATCGAATACAGCTGCGAACTCAAAATTGATGGACTTGCCATTGCCCTGCACTATCAAAATGGGCATCTCAAACAAGCGCTCACAAGAGGCGATGGAACCCAGGGAGACGACGTCACGGCCAACGTGCGCACCCTGAAGAGCTTAGCCACGCAACTGAAAGGAGACTTCCCCTCAGAGTTTGAGATTCGGGGCGAAATATTCATGCATAGAAAGGGTTTTGAACGACTGAACCAGCAGCGCGCCGAGCAAGGAGAAGCCCTGTATGCCAACCCCCGAAATGTGGCCTCTGGATCTCTGAAACTCAAAGATTCGCAAGAAGTAGCCAAACGCCCCCTTGACATTGTTTTGTACCATGTCTTGGAAGACCAGAACCGATTTGAGAAACACTCTGATAGCCTTCAAGCCGCAGCATCTTGGGGCTTGAAAACAGCCAGTGAAAGCCGCGTTTGCCATGGGCTGAAGGAAGTAGAGGCCTACCTCGCGCATTGGGACAAAGCACGCAAGCAACTGGGCTACGATACCGATGGAGTTGTCATCAAGGTCAACTCCAAGTCTTTGCAAGAAGAACTGGGCTATACCGCCAAAGTTCCTCGTTGGGCCATCGCTTACAAGTTCGAGACCGAAGCCGCCCATACTCAACTTTTGGGCATCACCTATCAAGTGGGACGTACCGGCGCGATCACCCCAGTAGCAGAATTACAACCCGTATCCCTGCTCGGCACTACCGTAAAGCGAGCCAGCCTGCACAATGCCAACGAAATTGAACGATTAGACGTGCGCATCGGCGATTGGGTTTACGTAGAAAAAGGCGGCGAAATCATTCCCAAAATCGTAGGGGTTGACTTGGCCTTGCGCCCGGTCCATTCCTCTCCCAACCCGTACATTACCCGTTGCCCCGAGTGCCAAACTCCCTTGATTCGAGCCGAGGGTGAAGCTCAGCATTATTGCCCCAATGCCAAGGGCTGTCCACCCCAAATTGCGGGTCGAATTGAACACTTCGTAGGCCGCAAAGCCATGGACATTCAAAGCATTGGCGCTGAAATGGCCGAAGCCCTGGTCCAAACGGGATGGGTCAAAGAACCCGTTGATTTGTATGACCTGCGATTCGAGCAGCTCATGCAGATGGACCGCATGGGAGAAAAAAGCGCGCGCAACATTCTCAGCGGGATTGAGGCCTCCAAAAGCCAACCCATGGAACGCTTGCTTTTTGGCTGGGGCATTCGCTACGTGGGCGAAACCGTAGCCAAAAAATTAACCCAAGCCTTTGGCAGCTTGGAGCGCCTGATGGACGCGACAATGGATGAATTGACCGCCGTTGACGAAATTGGAGAGCGCATTGCCGAGGCGGTACTTCAGCACTTCCAACAAGAACACAATCGCCAAACCGTACGTCGTTTCGCCGAACTCGGCTTGCAGGTTTTCGCCCAGCAAACCGAGCAAACCTCTGAGCGACTCAGCGGCAAAACCTTTGTCATTTCTGGGGTTTTCAGCCGTTACAGCCGTGAAGAAATCAAATCCTTAATCGAAAGCCACGGGGGCAAAATAGCCTCAGGGGTAAGCGCCAAAACCACCTATTTGGTAGCGGGAGACGGAATGGGCCCCTCAAAATTGGAAAAAGCTGAAAAACTCGGCGTTACTTTGTTAAGCGAAGAGGAACTCCTCTCCCTAATCGACGCATAGGCATGGCAGCAAACAGGCTTCAGGATCAAGTTTCACTCGCGCTGATCAAGCGCAAGTCTGCCAAATACCCTCAGGCCCGCTTCATACCCAATTACAAACAAGCCAAACGCGTGCTGCTGGCCTACCCCAGTGAGGTTTCTGCCAGCGACCTTCAAGAATTGGAGCGTTTTGCCGCTGACTTGGAGTCCGACCGTATCAAAGTGGTGCATGCGGTGTATTTCAACACCAAAGACAAAAACCAATTGCCACTGGTCTCCAAACCCAATCGATACCATTGGGGACGTTGGGACTTCGATCGATTTCAGTTCCCAATGAGCGACGAACTTTGGCACTTGCTTCGCGGCGACACCTTCGATTTATTCATTTCAGCTGACAGCAGCCAATATTTGAGAATTGCAGCTATGGCCGCTACGGTGAATGCCGCTTGTAAAATTGGCCGCTATCACAAACCCTTCGAGCGGTTTTATAACATCTTGATTCAAGAGCCCAACTCTACCGGCCTGAGTCAGTACCTTCGCGACGTTAAAACCCACATTAAAAACCTCGGATGAACGAACTCATAGGAACCGGAACCGCCCTCATCACCCCCTTTTACCCAGACCTTAGTGTTGATTTTGAAGCGCTTGGTCGCCTTGTAGAGCAGCAAATTTCAGGTGGCACGAATTATTTGGTTGCGCTGGGCACAACAGGCGAAAGCGCTACGTTGAGTCGTTCGGAAAAAGCCGCCGTTCTGGCCTGCATCAAGGAAGCCAACCAAGGCAGACTGCCGTTGGTTTTGGGCTTGGGCGGCAACAACACCCAGGCTTTGCTAGACGATTTTTCCCAGCAAGACTTCAGCGGCTTTAGCGCGGTGCTGAGCGTGAGCCCCTATTACAACAAACCCAACCAAGAGGGCATCTTGCGCCATTACACGGCTATAGCTAACGCCTCTAAGTTGCCCGTCATTTTATACAATGTTCCCGGCCGAACCGGCACCAGCGTTTCAGCTGCGGTTCAGTTAAAATTGGCCCAACACCCCAATGTGGTGGCCACCAAAGAGGCCTCTGGGAACATGGACTTGATCATGAACATTTTGCGTGACAAGCCCGATGACTTTTTGGTCATTAGCGGAGATGACGCCCTGACTTTCCCCATGATGGCCTTAGGGGCGAGCGGCGTAATCTCAGTCGTGAACCATGCCGTTCCAACCGCTTTTTCGGGCATGGTAAAAGCCTGTTTGAATGGCCAGTGGAACGAAGCTCGCCGATTGCACAACCAGACTTTGGCCCTGTCGAATGCCATTTTCGAAGATGGCAGCCCTGGGGGAATCAAAACCGTCTTGAATGAAATGGGATTGTGCGGCACCACCGTTCGCCCACCCTTGTACGGAGTCAATCCCGAGTTGGAGGCGCGTTTGCGCTCCATGGCTCAGCAATGCTAATTCATGAATCCCCATCTAGACCCCAATAAAGCCCCTTTGAACGCCGGTGAGCGCGAACTGGAAAAGGTTCTGCGCCCCGCCGATTTCAGCGACTTCACGGGTCAAGATCACATTTTAGAAAACCTCAAGATTTTCGTTCAAGCAGCGAAACAGCGCGGCGAAGCCCTTGACCATATTTTGTTGCACGGCCCTCCCGGCTTGGGCAAAACCACCTTGAGTCACATTGTGGCCAACGAGATGGGCTCATCCATGAAGATCACCAGCGGCCCTGTGCTGGAGAAGCCCGGCGACTTAGCTGGCCTTTTAACCAACCTGAGCGAAGGCGATGTATTGTTCATCGATGAAATTCACCGCCTGAGCCCTGTGGTTGAAGAATACCTGTACTCGGCCATGGAAGATTACCGCATCGACATCATGATCGATACAGGGCCCAATGCGCGCAGCGTGCAAATCAACCTATCGCCCTTCACTTTGGTAGGGGCTACCACTCGCAGCGGATTATTAACCGCGCCCTTGCGGGCGCGCTTCGGCATCAACTGCCGTTTGGAATATTACAAAGCCGAAACCCTGCAAGGCATCATCTCTCGCAGTGCGGGCATTTTGCAAGCACCCATAGACGAAAATGCCTCCTTTGAAATTGCCCGTAGAAGCCGAGGAACCCCGCGAATTGCCAATGCCTTGCTCAGACGGGTTCGCGATTTTGCTCAAATCAAGGGAGACGGGCGCATCACCTTGGACATTGCCCAATTTGGCCTCAAAGCCTTGAACGTCGATGCCAATGGCTTAGACGAGATGGACAACCGCATCTTGCTAACCATCATCGAAAAATTCAAAGGAGGCCCGGTAGGATTAAACACCATTGCCACAGCGGTTGGCGAAGATGCTGGCACCATTGAAGAAGTCTACGAACCTTTCTTGATTCAGGAAGGTTACATTCAACGAACCGCCCGAGGCCGGGAAGCCACGCAAGCGGCTTTCAACCATTTGGGTAAGATGTCCTACAAGCCGCAAGGCGGCCTATTTTAAGGCGGCCATGCCCCAATCCCACTTAGCTCATCTGTTGCGAGAAAAAGCCCTGCAATTGGGTTTTTTAGACTGTCGATTTGCCCAAGCCCGCGCTTTGGAAGAAGAACGAGACCATTTCGATTCTTATTTGCAGTCGCAATTCCATGGCGAGATGGGCTATTTGGAGCGAAACATCGAAAAGCGCCTGGACCCACGCGAATTGGTACCCGGAGCCCAGACCGTAATCAGTTTGGCATACAACTATTTCCCCGCGCAGGCTCAAGCACCGGAAACCCCCAAAATAGCGCGTTACGCTTACGGGGAAGACTACCACAAAGTGGTCAAAGATCAGGCATATCAACTCTTTCATTTTTTGCAAACGCTGGACCCCAATTGCCAAGGTCGCGTATTCGTAGACAGTGCACCGGTGATGGAACGGCAGTGGGCCGCCCTCTCAGGCCTAGGTTGGATTGGCAAAAACAGCTTGCTGCTGCGCAAAGCCGAAGGAAGCTATTTCTTTTTGGCTGAAATCATTTGCAGCACAGCCTTGCCTGCTGACGCCCCCGTTACCGATCACTGCGGTTCCTGTACCGCTTGCATAGACGCCTGCCCTACCCAAGCCATCGTGCAAGCAGGCGTGATTGATAGCCGGGCCTGCATCAGCTACTTGAGCATCGAAAAGCACAGTAGCTTAACCGAAGCCGAGCTTGGACAATTGAATGGCTGGGCATTTGGCTGCGACATCTGCCAAGAAGTTTGCCCCTGGAATCGCTTTGCCAAAGCCCATGCTGAGCCGCGATTCGAAACCCGCCAGGAATGGCCCGACTGGAGCCCCGAAAACTGGAAAACCTTGGATCAAAACCAATGGGAAGAGGCATTTGGAAACAGCCCCATGACGCGAGCCGGTTGGGAAAAGTTCCAAGCCCAAACCGAGCGAGCCCTGCGTTACTGGGAAGACAAGGGCAAAGACACGTAAAATATGGTTCCCTGACCCAACTCAGACCGAAACCAAATTTGCCCCCCAAACTGCTCAACCATCTTCTTGGTCATGGCCAAACCCAAGCCCATGCCGCTGTTTTTTGTACTGAAATTGGGTGAGAAAATCTTGTCTTTGAGCTCATCGGCGATGCCCTTCCCGTTGTCAGTAATGCGCACTTGCGCCACCGACCCCTCGCGCGAAAGCTCAACCTTGATATGCCCCATTCGATCTTCGGGAATGGACTGTATGGCATTCTTAATCAAGTTGTTGAATACCCGGCCCAATTGATGGGCATCGACCCTCACCCGCATTTCTTCATAGGGCTGTGTCCACTGCAAAGGAGAGGAATGCTCTTTTTCCATGAGGTTCACGGCATCGCCGAGCAGTTGAACCAAATCATGGTTATCCAACACAGGGTCGGGCATCTTGGCAAACGAAGAGAACTCTTCAGCCATGGCACTGAGGGCGTCAATTTGCTGAATGAGCAAAGCGGCCGTGCGCTGCATTTTGTCGGTTAGGTTTTCGTCACCGCGGCGAATCGATTGCTGCAAGTGTTGCAGAGACAAGCGCATGGGCGTCAGCGGATTTTTAATCTCGTGTGCCACCTGTTTCGCCATTTCTCGCCAAGCCCCTTCCCGCTCGCTAGCCGCCAATTGGTTCAGGCTCTGATCGAGCTGATCCAGCATGGAATTGTAAGCCGTCACCAGCATGCCGATTTCATCGTTTCTCTCCCATTGCAAGGCTTGGTGCTGACCACCCAAATGCAGATTGGCCATTTGCTGGCGAATCCAATTCAAGGGTTGGCTGATGCGCTGAGCCAGTGCATTGGCCACAAAAGCAGCCAAGGCAAAAACCACAGCAAACAGATTGATCAAAGTAGACCCATACTCAGACAATTCTCGGTACAAATCGCTGCGGTTCGAGAAATACGGCACATTCAAATAACCCACCGTATTCAACTCCTTGTCTTGCAAGGCTGTATACGCTGAAATATAGGATAGCTCACCCAACTGTTCGGTTTTGATACAAGCCGAAATGCGGTCCTGCTGAAACTCCCTGAAGGCCTCGGGATTCATCAATCGACCTTGGTGATATTCCCGAAATGGACTCTCGTTGCTGGAAGCCAGCAAACGACCTTTGGTATCGTATAAATTGATATCGGTGTTGTAATACTCACTCAATTCATCCAATATTCCCGTTTCATAGCGAGAAAACAAGGCATTCAAATTGGTTTGACGCTGAAGGGTATTGGAGATATCTGCGGCTTGACTGGACAAAAACTCCCTTTGCCTGCGGGTGTAGTTGCTGCTTGAAAAACGAATGGTTATGATCAGTACTACCACAAAAATGGCAAAAACCAGCCAGGTCACAGACAAGCGAAGTCGACTCGCCAAAAATGAGTCAGGTGCTCCATTGGCCGCTGTATCAGCAGCGCTTTCTTCCCATTTGGCCCAGCGGTTCCAAACTCTGAGCGAAGCTTGGTATACATACTGAGCCAGGAGCACTAAAAACCCAAACAAAGCCACCAGCGTGAAACTGCTTAGGTTTTCCAACATGCGATCTCGAGGCTTACTCAGTACCGTCGCATTGCCATTTTCGTCGAGCCAAACCAGGTGACGAAAGGCCTGATTTTCGCTCCAAAAACCTGACTCATCACCCGAAGAAACCCGATACTCCCCTGCATGCCCCAACATGGCAGAATCCAACAAAACCTCAGGTTGACGACTGCCCGAAAACAAAGAGATGGGATACCGAAATCCGCCTTCTTGGCGACTCAAACGACCTTGTATATAACGGGCCGAACTGTATCCATAATCGGCAATTTGATGATGCAATACACTGGGCTTCAAAGCTTCGCTGATGCGCCCCGTGTTATCGCCCATTTGCGGGCTCAGCAGCAGATACAACAGACCCAAACTATCTCGCTGGTCGCGAACGACGAACTCACCTAAGAAACTGCCATACAGACCTTTGGTTTCCAGACGCTTGAAAGACTCTCCTACCGTTTTGGATTCAGGCGAATGAAACAAAGTCCCCAGGGTTTGAGCATCATAAGCGGCGGCTCCTTTTAGGGGCTCTCCCCACATGGTAAATTCAAATACAGTCAACTGAAAACGGGATTCCATGCCCGACAAGTAAATCTGTCGAACTCGCTGTTCAAATTCGGTTCTGGAGGCGCTGGGGTATCGAAAATGAGAAATCAGACCGGGATCGCTGGGCAGCGACTTCTGCAGATTCAACAATTCCAAAATGGGCGCATCGTGTTCGGCCAAACTCATGTCGCAGATGAGTTCATATTGCAAAGCCTCTTCCCGCTTTTCATTTTGTTGATTTAGGTGCAAACCGATCACCAAACAGGGAACCAAAATGCGCAGAGCAGCCTGACCGTTTTCTTTGCTACCGGGCCGAGTCCATTCTAGGAAACCCCAGACACCGAGCAGCAGCAACCACAAGGCTACAAATGAACCCGACTCTTTCAATAGTGAAGCCACTGCTATAAAGCCTAAGGCCAGCATACCCAGGGCCAACAGCGCCATCTGTCGACTGTTGATTAGCGACACCACCAAACGCAATAACCAGTGTACAGCCAAAAACAACAGTACCATGACCAAGAGCGCCACGAAAGAAAGAGGCTCCAACAGGTGCAATTTTGTGAGATCGAGCGAAAATTGGCCCAGGGTTACCATTTGGCTCACCACTTTCAAGGCATAGGTTCCCATGCACAGAGCCAGGGCTGTGACGAGCAGAAGGGCTAAGGCCGCCGCTATCCGTGAATCTTTTTCGCGAACCCACTTGACCACCAAGCGAAGGGCATCGATGAGCAGCAAAGCTTGCAGGGCATGCGCCAATTGCAGACCTAGGCTCGCATCAAAGGCATTGGCCGAATAAAAGCCCGGGGTAAACACTGCTGAATTCCCCAAATTGGGCAGGATGGTTTCGCCTCGAAATGCCCATTCTACGGTGAGGTACAAAAACAGGGCTAAGAGTCGACCCATTACGGCGCCACCCATGTTGGCAAACAGGCGAGCCGCGCCGGTCCCCAACAGCAACAACCCCACTAGAAACACCAAGTCCCAATGAATGGGGGCTCGAAATTCAACAATTTTCAAATAGAAGAACGGCACTCCCGAAAGGGAAATGGGCAAACTCCCTTGTTCAGGATTGGCCACGATATCAAAGCGCTCGGCATTGCGTTCCCTGCTTCTCAGACTATCTCCATCTTCGTCAACCTCAATCAAGGGCAGAGCATACACCGCGGTTTGGTCAGCTGAGTTGCGCTGCCAACACATCACATAGGTATGACCGTGTTTTTGCAGTTCCAGACCGTCACTGCCCTGTGCATTGGCATGAACGGTATACGATTGGGTAGTCCAAAATTTGGGGCCATTTTGTTCGAAAACGAACAGGTCCAGTCCCAGCTCTCGAAGTTTGGCTTGATGAGGGGTTTCGGCCTGTCCCTCTGCCGCAAAACCAAATGATTGACTCGCTAGGGTGTCCATCTGGTCCTGCACAGCTTGAATGCGCTGCATCAAGGACTGAGCCTTGCGTTGCAAGGCATATTCAGCCCCGAGGTTGTGCTGTCGCAGAAGGACTAAGTTGGAAACGGCCATTAAAACGAGACCTACCAGAACTTGAACCCAGGCAAACGATGAGAATTTTAACCGCATTCCAGCGTGGCATTATGTTGCAAATACCCTCGCACATAACGTGCCACGCCTTCTTCCAAACTCAAGAAACGCTCGATGTAACCGTGGGCCAGCAAACGTTGGGTATCGGCTTGTGTGAAATATTGGTAATTGCCTCGAATGTCTTCGGGCATGTCAACAAAACGAAGTTGGGCCGGCTTTTCAAGCGCGGCGAAAACAGCATGGGCCAAATCCAAAAAACTGCGAGCCTGACCGGTACCCAAGTTGTAGATACCCGAATGCTTGCGCTGCTCCATGCCGTTGACCAGCACGTGCAAGACATCGAA
>JAURGZ010000080.1 GCA_030833525.1 Bacteroidota bacterium
CAACCAAGGCAAGAATGGAGAACAACTGAGCCTTGGGCCTGTTGTACATCAACAAGGCCACTACCCATACCATCGCTACTCCATAAAAGCCGCCAATCAACCAATAATTGGGATAGGGACTTACCCGTTGGTTTTCCTCGAAGATTTCATAGGTCCACGAGTTGGTTACCGATACGATATCCTTGTTACTCGTGGAATAAAATTCAAACAAAACAGGGTTCACCCAAACGAAAAAGGTCATGGCCATTCCCAGGGCCAGAACCAGGTATGTTTGTGACTTTTGAAACATGGGTTTACTGCGTAGCTTTTAATATAATTCGCAAGGTAGTTCTCTTAAACGGCAAACTTTCTTTCACAAAAATGTCCCCTTTGTGGTAGTCCCGAACGATTCGCTTAGCCAGTGAAAGTCCCAAGCCCCAACCTCTTTTTTTGGTTGTAAAACCAGGCTGGAAAATATCCTTCATTTGATTTTTGGGTATGCCTTTCCCCGAGTCGCTGATATCGATGTAAGCCAGTCCATTTCGATAGGCCAAGGTGCAGAAAATACTCCCTTCCCCCTCCATGGCATCAACCGCGTTCTTGATGATGTTCTCAATGACCCAATTGAACAAATTAATGTTGATTTCTGCGCGAATGGGTTTGGAAGGGGCTTGGTAATAGAGTTGAACATTCTTACCCGAACGGCTCTTCATGTAATCGACAGATTGGGAAAGCACTTCGCTTAAAACCACGGGCTGCAAGGTGGGTTCAGAACCGATTTTGGAAAAGCGCTCGGTGATCACCTGAAGTCGCTCAATGTCTTTGCGCATTTCATCAGGAGCTTCTGCCGGAAACACATCGGCTTCGAGGCAATCGATCCAGCCCAACAGCGAACTGATGGGAGTACCCAATTGGTGGGCCGTTTCTTTCGCCAAACCTACCCAGACCTGGTTTTGCTCTGAACGGGTGGAATAAGAGAAAGCCAAATAGGCCAGCAATATGAACACGGCGACAATGCCCAATACCCCGTAGGGATAATACCTCAATTGCTTGGTAATGGTACTGTCCCCATAGTACACGCGGTAGGTCAAATCCCGATCGATGGGAACCAATATAGGCGGATGCTCAACCCGAAATCGCTGCAAGGATTCTTGCAAGGCTTTGGGCGTCTTGGCGTTCACATTGACACTTTGAATGATGTTCAATTGATCGTCGACCAAAATGGCGGGAATGGTGGTATTGCTTTTGATGACGTCCAAGTAAAAGCCGAGATCTCCTTCGTTGTAGGGATCATTGAGCAATCGTTCTGCTTCAGCCCACAACTCCATTCGCGCCGTTTCTTCTTCCTCAATTTGATGCGCCAATTTCTGGCTCACCAACAAGGTGGCAATGCTAATAAGCAAAGCCAACAGCATCAAAATGACACGAATGAGTCTCTTTACTTCGTAGGCATTCATCGGTTCGAGCGTAGGGCGGTCCAGATCAGTTCCACATCCAAATAAACCGAATAATCCCGGGCATAAAGGAATAAGGCATCGTTTTCAAAGGTGGTTCCGGCAAATTTTCCAGCTGCTGACCAAACCCCCGGTTTCAATTGGGGCAGATCAGGAGCAGAGGTATGCTGCCCATAACCCACCCAGGTTCTACCGCCCATCAACACCAAAGGGATATACCGAATGCTCTGTCGGGCATTTTTAAAACACAGTAGCAGGGGCAACAACAGCAATCCCAACAGCGAAAACGCGACATCCATGATGCGCTTGTTTCGGCGGTGCTGAGGTTCGGAAAGGCGATGGCGAACATCAACCGTAAATAGTTCTCCCGGTTCATCTTTGGAATCTGAACCGATGATCGCATTGCTTCGTTCAGGAGCGATTTTTACCTGCAAACCACTCCGATGTGAAGAGGTCATGAAGGCCATGATTCGATCGCTTCCCACGTCTTTTCCGCTAAAAATTAGGGTATTGATTCGATGAACCTCGACCATTTCAGAAAGCTGAGAAAGCCCAGCAATGGCGGCAAGGGGCTTAGGCTCTTGAACCGAAACCCAATGCATGGCATCGGCATCGATGTGGCTCTGCAAGAGCAGATTGCGAATGCGCGTGCACTCTTCTTCACCGGCAACAATGGCTATTTTTCGGGCCGTATCCATTCGAGAAGAGAACAGCTGTCCTCGGCTGAACAAAAAGCGACTGATTTCAAAAATGGCGGCTGCAAACATGGATCCCAAGCCCAAAATGGCTCGGGAAAACTGCCATTCTTTGGGCAGTAATCCGTAAAGAGCGAGCAAAACCAAAGCACCGGCCGCCGCTCCTCTCAAAGTTCTCCGAAACGACAGAGGGCGATCATAGCCACCGCTGAGGTAGACAAAGGCCATGAGCAACAAGGTGTAAGCCGGCAAATGCAAGCCGTAGTAGGAATCAGGATAATAGCCCCGAACAAACTTGTGATTGATTTCCCAGTAATTCGCCAAAAAGGAAAAGGCCACCAAGGCACTGAAAAAATCAACCAAAGGCAAAGCCACTCGTTTTCCCAATCGATGCACCAATGCCATCAGAGCCCTCACGTAGATGGCCACTGAAATGATGCGAGCAAAAGAGCCCGCCATGGGCCCCGAGTAGTGCTTTTGCGCAAACAGAACCATAGCATTGTAAAACACCTTCACATAATTGGCCGAGCCTTTTTTCGTACTCTCACCTTTGTAGTGAATAATGGTCGTCCCAGGGAAATACACATTTTTATACCCTGCCAAGGTGATGCGGTAGCTCAAATCAATGTCTTCTCCATACATAAAGAAGCGCTCATCGAGCAAGCCAATTTCATCCAAAACCCGTTTGGGCATCATCATAAAAGCCCCCGCCAAGACATCGATTTCATGGGTCTCAAACTCGGGAAGGTATTTCAAGTGGTAGCGACCAAATTCCCTGCTTTTGGGAAACAGGGTCGATAGCCCACTCATTTTGTACAGAGCCACTTTGGGACTGGGAAGTCCGCGTTTGCTCTCAGGCAAAAAACGACCCTTTCCGTCTATCATGCGAACGCCTAATCCGCCGACAGAGGGATTCGAACGCATGTATGCCAAACACTGGTGAAAGGTATCTTCTTGAACCACAGTATCGGGGTTCAGCAGCAAAATAAACTCACCGCTGCTCTGCCGAATGGCTTGGTTGTTCGCTTTTGAAAAACCGGTATTCTCCGTATTGGCAATCAGCTTGACCTCTGGGAATTTGGAGCGAAGCATGTCCACGCTCCCGTCAACCGAATTGTTGTCCACCACCCAGGTTTCCACCTTCAGACCGCGGCTCGCCTTCTCCACCGAAAGAAGCACTTGTTCGAGAAAGTGCTTGACGTTGTAATTGACGATGACGACTGATAAATCCATGCTTAGACGCTGTAAGGAGTTCGTTGCTGAAGGCTGCGGGCCAGCGTGATTTCATCGGCGTATTCAATCTCGCCTCCCACAGCAATGCCACGGGCGATGCAGGAAGTTTTCACGCCGTAATCTTTGAGTTTTCGGGCCAAATAATACATGGTCGTATCGCCTTCAACGGTTGCGCTCAGGGCCATGATCACCTCATTGACGGAACCATCTTCTGCTCGCTTTAGCAGCGAATTCACGTGAATGTCTTCTGGGCCTATTCCATCCATGGGGCTTATGAGCCCGCCGAGAATGTGGTAAACGCCTCGGTATTGACCGGTTGATTCGATGGCCATTTGATCGGAATAATCTTCCACCACGCAAATCAAAGAGGACTCACGGGCCGGATTGCTGCACACTTGACAGGTTTCCCCATCGCTGACATTGTTGCAAATTTTGCAAACAAACAGGTCTGTTTTCAATTTCAACAGAGCTTCGGCCATGCGGGCCACTTCCATATCGGGTCGCTTCAGCAAGTGCATTACCAAGCGCAGCGCGGTTCTTCGCCCAATTCCCGGAAAACCCGACAAGGCTTCAACCGCCTGTTCCACAACTTCAGAAGTGTACTGCATTCCTGCGAAAATAGCAATCTACGGTCAGGCTGAATCGCATTTTTGGATTTACCTTTGCCTCGACATGCTTATTGAAGTCCTTCAAAGCAAAATCCACAACGTTCGTTTGACTCAAACTGAACTGAATTACACCGGTTCCATAACCATTGATATGGA
>JAURGZ010000021.1 GCA_030833525.1 Bacteroidota bacterium
GAACGTTGTGATTTTGTATTTGAGCCTGGTCAATTCTCTTGGCGAGGGGGCATAGTAGACTTGTTTTCGTTTGCTCACGAGCATCCGTTTCGAATGGAACTCGATGGAGATATCATAGAATCCATTCGCAGTTTCGATGTCAATGACCAACGATCGATCAAGGAAATCGCTTTCTTTTCTTTGGTCCCAGATGTTTCCAAGCAAACAACCGTAGAGCGCAAAACATCAATTTTGGACTACTTCGGCCCCGATACCTTGTTTTATGGGCTTGATTTGGACTTGCAAATCGAGGGATTGGCAAAGGGTTGGGAAAAAGCCTTGCAGGCTCACCAAACGGCTAAAGATCTCAAATACGAAGAAATCCCCGAACACCCGAGCGCCATCTGGCAGCCCCCCATGAGCATGTTGCGGCAGTTTGAAGCAGGCATACAGATTGCCTTGGGAGGTGAACGGCCTTCGGGTTGGACTTCGCTGCGTTTTTACCAAGAGCCGCAGCCGCTATTCTCCCGCAATATGGAGGGTTTGAAAGCCTATCTGCAGGAACAACAAATCGCGGGTACACAAGTCTTTGTGTTCAGCGAAAACAACAGGCAAATCGAACGCTTGGCGAGTTTGTTGAACGAGGCCAATTATGATTTGTTTCAACCCGTATATATGGGATTGAGTGCAGGTTTTGTCGACTCTGATATGGGTATGGCCCTGATGACCGAACACCAGCTCTTTGATAAATACTACCGACCCAAGGGCCGGCAGAAATTTTCTTCAAGCACGTCTTTGACCTTGAGGGAGTTGAAGTCCCTGAAGCCCGGTGATTTTGTCACCCACATCGATCACGGCATTGGTCGATTTGCGGGATTGGAAAAAATGGAGGTAGCCGGTGTGGTTCAGGAGGTGGTGCGATTGGTGTACCGCGACAACGACCTGCTTTATGTATCGGTCAATTCCCTTCACAAAATCAGCAAGTTTTCTGGGAAAGACGGTACTCAGCCCACCATGCACAAGCTGGGTTCAGGAGCTTGGGAGAAACAGAAACGAAGCACCAAAAAGAAGGTTAAAGACATTGCCCGTGAATTGATCGCACTTTATGCCAAGCGCAAAAGCCATGTGGGATATGCGTTTGGCCCCGATAACTACTTGCAGTTGGAGCTTGAGGCCAGCTTCTTTTTTGAGGAAACTCCCGATCAAGCAAAAGCCATAGAAGACGTGAAACGGGACATGGAGCGGGAGCAACCCATGGATCGGCTGGTCTGCGGTGATGTGGGCTTTGGCAAGACCGAAGTAGCCATGCGGGCCGCATTCAAAGCCGTTTGCGACAGCAAACAAGTGGCGGTGTTGGTTCCGACTACCATTTTGGCGCAGCAGCATTACCGAAGCTTCGTCAAGCGATTCAAAGGTTTTCCCATACAGGTTGATTATTTGAATCGATTCAAGACTACCAAAGAGCAAAAAGAGACTTTAGAGCGAGTCAAAAAAGGCCAAGTAGATGTGCTCATCGGCACTCACCGAATCTTGGCCAAAGATGTAGAATTCAAAGATTTGGGTTTGATGATCATCGACGAGGAACAAAAGTTTGGGGTTTCGGCCAAAGAAAAGTTAAAGGCCATGCGGGTCAACGTAGATTCTTTGACGCTAACGGCAACGCCCATTCCCCGAACCTTGCATTTTTCCTTGATGGGGGCCCGTGATTTGAGCGTAATCAATACGCCTCCGCCCAATCGACAGCCGGTTCACACCGAGCTTCATACCTTCAACAAGGAGCTCATCGCCGAGGCCATTCAGGCTGAGTTGGAACGCGGCGGGCAGGTATTTGTGGTGCATTCTCGGGTTCGTGACATTCATGAAATCGCCCACTTGATAGAAGATGCGGTTGACGGGGTGCGCGTAGCGGTAGCCCACGGCCAAATGGAGGGGCAATTGCTCGAAGATATCATGGTTCGCTTCATCGAGGGCGAGTACGATGTATTGGTGGCTACTACCATCATTGAAAGTGGCTTGGATATTCCCAATGCCAATACGATCATCATCAACAATGCGCATATGTTTGGTTTGAGCGATCTGCATCAAATGCGCGGCAGGGTAGGGCGCAGCAATGCCAAGGCATTTTGCTATTTGCTTTCGCCGCCATTGGTCGGGCTGCCCGAAGATTCCCGCAAGCGTCTGCGAACCTTGGAGGAATACAGTGAGTTGGGCAGTGGTTTCCAAGTGGCCATGCGCGATTTGGACATTCGGGGGGCCGGGAATTTGTTGGGAGCTGAACAAAGCGGATTCATCTCAGAAATGGGCTTTGATATGTACCACAAAATCCTGGATGAAGCCGTACGCGAGCTCAAGCATGATGAGTTTGCCGATTTGTTTGATGGGGTTGAAGAAGATATCGAAAGCCGAGATTGCCAAATTGACACTCAGTTCGAAATGCTCATTCCTTCTGATTATGTGCCCCAAACAGCTGAGCGATTGAGTCTGTATTCTGAATTGTCCAACGTACAGACTGAAATCGAATTGGCAGAATTTGCCGCTCAGTTGAAGGATCGATTTGGTCGATTGCCCGATACCGTTTTGGCCCTGTTGGATACGGTTCGTCTCAAGTGGGCAGGGAAGCGCTTGGGATTGGAAAAAATCGCCATGACCAATGGCAAAATGCGCTGTTTCTTTCCTCAAGATCCCTTGGCCGCCGTCTACCAAAGCGATGCCTTTATTTACATGATGGGTTTTGTGGCCCAACACCCTCAAAAATTCAATGCCAAGCAGACCGAGAAGGCTTTTATCGTCGAAGTGCTAGGCGTGAAAACCGTGTTTGAGGCCTTGTATGTTTTGCAAGAGTGGGACTCCCATAGAAATATCTGATTTTATTCAAATTGACTTGGAAATGCGTTGGCTTTCAATGCGCAAGAGGCCTTTTTTGAGCAGTCCGCCGCAGGCCTCTTTGAATGCTTTTTTACTCATTCCAAAGACTTTTTGAATCTCAGCCGAATCGCTTTTGTCGCCATAGGGGAGCGAACCGCCTTGTTTTTCAAGTAGATCCAAAATTTGGCTTTCAAAGCGCGGAATTCGACTTCGTCCCAGTGGATTTAGACTCAAATCGAGCAGGCCTTCGGGCCTTATTTTGGAAACATAGGCTTCTATCCAATCGCCCTGTTTCAAATCTACACCCCCTTGGTCGTGGTAAACCATGCCTCTGAAGCGCTGGTTGACAATGACTTGCATGCCATTTTCCCGGGGTTCGCTGCAGAGCCCTTCGATTTTTTGGCCTTCGCGCAGCGGAATGCGCTCGGTTTGCAGGAATTTGTTGACTTTGGTGCTGCCCACCAAGCGTTGACTGGCTTCATCTAAGTACAGGTGCACCAAATACATGCCGCCCACTACCATGGGTCGGTTTTGCTCCCGAAAGGGAATGAGCAGGTGCTTGTCCAAGCCCCATTCGGCAAAAGCCCCAACCCGGTTTACCGCAACGACCTCCAAGAAGGCGAATTCACCCAGTTCCATGTAAGGCTGTTCGGTGGTGGCTACGGGGCGGTCTTCAGAATCTTTGTATACAAAAACCGTCAAGGGATCTCCCAATTGCATGCTGTCCAATACATAGCGATTGGGCAAAAGCACTTCCTGAGCATCTGGACAAACCAAATACAGCCCCACGGGGGCTCTTCGGGAAACATGAAGGATTTGGGTTTGGCCAAGTTGCAACACGCTGCAAAATTCGGCAAATTATCAGGGTTCGCTTCGTTTCTTGCAAATTATATGGATTTTTGAAACACTGTACCATGGAGATTGTGCCTGTATCTGAGAAATTGAAATCCCTGTTTCCTGCTTTCGAGCCAGCATTGCTGCGCGAAATGGCTGAACATGCCTTGCTGAGGGAAGTAGAGGCCGGCGATACCTTGCTTCGCACCGGTCAATACATTCAATCGGCTGTGCTGGTCCTAAGCGGTTCGGTTAAGATTTACCGAAAAGGAGACGAAGGGGGGGAGTTTTTCATGTATTACTTGGGCCCAGGTGAAGCCTGCGCCTTGAGCATGGTCTGTGCGTCTCGTTCTGAGGCGAGTCAAGTAACGGCAGTGGCTTCTGAAGTCTCGCTGCTCTTGAGCATTCCCATAGAGCGTATGTCCCAGTGGATGAAAGAGTATCGAACCTGGTATGAGTTTGTCATTGCGACTTACCGCAACCGCTTTGATGAAGTGCTCAACGTCATTGACAATGTTGCCTTTCGCAGCATGGACGAGCGCTTGGAGTTCTACCTCCAAAAACAGCAATCCCAATGCAATTGCAAGGACCTCTTCCTATCGCACCAAGAAATAGCTAACGATTTGAACTCGTCTCGTGAAGTGATTTCACGCCTGCTTAAGAAAATGGAGCAGCGCGGTTGGGTGGCCCTTCACCGCAACCACATTGAGTTGCTGAAATTGGGCTCTTGAGGCTTGACTGGCAGTTCATGGCCCATGGATGTGTCAGCGCCGCTGAGGTTTCGGTATCGCGCCTTAGGCTTGAAAAATAGGCTGAGCCCAATTCGGTCCTGGCCCAAGGCTATTCCAGGAGATGACTAAGGACGAACCCAGAGGGTGAGGCCGTCTACGCGCTCGATTTCCAATTCGGTTTGCGTTGAACATTCCATGGCTTCAGCTGATTTGGCGGTCCAATCGCTACCGCGATAGCGCACACGGCCTTCTTGCCCGCTCCAGGAAAGGACCTTCACTTTTTGACCTGCGTGCTCTTCGAAGCCAGCCGATTTGCCGAATTTGTCCAACAGCGGTTTGCGCAGCAACCACAGGGATAAGGCTGAAGACAGGGCCGCAACGATCAATTGGGTATTGAATTCCAGATCCAAGCCCAAGCTCAGCAACAGGCCCGTAATCAAGGCACCCATTCCGATGCAAAGCAGAACGAAAGTCCCGCTGAGCATTTCAGCCGCCATCAACAAACAGCCCAGAGCCAGCCAAAGCGTGCGGGCTGTTGCCAAATCCATTTGAGTGACTTCCATGTTAGGACTTTTGCTGTTTGACCACCGACATGGCTGCCGTCACCAATGAACCCACATCAGCGAAGTTCGCAGGCAGAATCATGGTATTGGTTTCCTTGGCCAACTTGCCGTATTGCTCTACCAGGTTTTCGGCTACGCGCAATTGCACGGCTTCCAATCCGCCGGGTTTCTGAATGGCAGATGCAACCAATTCAATGCCCTCTGCCGTGGCTTGAGCGATGGCGCGAATGGCCTCGGCCTGTCCTTCGGCTGAGTTGATTTGCTGCTGACGCTCGGCTTCTGATTCCAATACTACTTTCTCGCGATTGCCCTGTGCCACGTTGATGGCACTTTGTTTTTCGCCCTCAGAATACAAGATTTTGGCGCGCTTTTCACGCTCAGCTTGCATTTGCTTCTCCATGGCGTTCAAGACCGTAGTGGGAGGAGTGATGTTCTTGATTTCATAGCGCAACACTTTGACGCCCCAGCCCTGAGCCGCCTCGTCGATGGCACTTACGACGGCCATGTTGATGTTGGTGCGCTCTTCAAAGCATTTGTCCAAATCGATTTTGCCAATTTCACTGCGCATGGTGGTTTGAGCCAATTGAGAAACGGCAAACATGTAGTTTCCTATGCCATAGGCGGCCTTTTGGGCGTCCATGACTTGCAAGAATACCACGCCGTCTACCCCTACCTGAACGTTGTCTGCAGTGATGCAAATTTGCTCAGGAATATCTTGGGCCATCTCTTTCAGCGAAAAGCGGTACGCCACTTTGTCAATGAAGGGAATGATGATGTTCAAACCGGGGGTTAAGGTCGAGTGGAATTTACCCAGACGCTCTATCACATAGGCCGATTGCTGAGGAACCACTTTGGCTCCCATGAAAACAACCACCAATACGGCAATAAAAAAGGAAATAGTCGGTAACATAATACCCACAAGTTACGACCCATTGCCGCAATTTCCTATCGGAAACGATGAAGGATTAGCGAATGACGATGACCTGACCCTGTCGAATTTGGATTTCGTCTTCGGGGTTGCGGAAACTCATGTTGTAGACGTAGTTGCCTCCCTGAACATAATCCCCATTGAAAGTGCCATCCCAATACGCTGCTGGGTCGGTGGTGTCATATACCATCTGCCCCCACCGGTTGTATACCTGCAAGTGGAAATGGCTGATGGTAATGGGAGTGTGCAAGCCAAATCCTTCATTCAAGGGGTTGGTGTTGCCGGGGGTAAAGGCAGTGGGAATCCAGTACAAGGGAATCGATTTGACCCGAATGTCCTTGGAGGTGGTATCGGCGCATCCATGGCTATTGGAAGCGATCAAGGTCACGGTATAAAGCCCATTGATGCCATAAGCGTGAACGGGATTTTCGGTCTGGTCGTAATACCCATCTCCGAAACTCCAATCCCAAAGGGAATCGTATTGCGATGCATTGCTGAAGCTTACCGGCGACAACATGTCGGGATAGTCGGGGCTGTACGAGAAAGAAGCGATGGCGCGGGCATAGGCCTCGATCGTTTGAATGGAAGTGTCTTGACAACCGTAGGAATTGGTCACGATCATGCTCACGGGATAAACGCCAAAGTCACGGTACACAATGCTGGCATTGGCGCTGCTGGCGCGCTGGCCATCACCGAAATCCCAGCGGTACCCGCTGATGCTGCCGGCTCCAGGGCCTGAACCGTTGGTGAAGAATATGGGTACGTCTTCGCAATCGGGTTCAGCTGACCAATAGGCATAGGGCTTGGGGGCTATGTAGACGTTGCGCAAGGCAGTGTCTTTGCAGCCATTGCTGTTGTACACAATCAGTCGAACTGGGGGTATTCCCGTTCCACCGTAGTAGCGACTTACTTTTTTACCTGTAGCTTGCGGCGAACCATCGCCAAAATCCCAGTATTCAGCCGCGAGCATGCCGCTTCCTGGGAAGCTGAATGATTCGAATTTGACGCTGCTGTTTTCGCAGGTGTCTTTGACGACCCACGAGGCATCAGGCGCAGCATAAATAAAGGCATCGCGGTAGGCAGTGTCTTGGCATCCGGAGGCGGCTTGAATGATCAAACGAACCCGGTAATTTCCTTCAGGACTGTAGTAGGCCACCGGGTTTTGGTCGCCGCTCAAGGCTCCGTTGCCAAAATTCCATTGCCAGCTGGTGATTTGATCCCCGTTGGCCACCGAAAGGTCGCTGAATGCGACTGAATCGTTTTCGCATTTACCCACATGGGTGAATTGAGCGCGAGGGTAGGGAGTGGTGTCACTCAAGGTCCAAATGCCAGTGTATTTGTCTTTGGTGCGGTAAGAAACGTAATTGTTAGCGGTGTTGACGGTGCCGCGAATCGGGTAGGCCCAACGGCTGTTGTTCGCATCCCAGGAAATGGCGCCTAAGTAATCTTCGGTGATGCTGTTATTGGCAGTACTCCATTCGTTTGTTGCGTAACTGAAGCCCAGTGTAGCGTCGGGCTTGGTGCTGTAACCACCGTCTTCGACGACCCAAAAGCGATCTACCATGCGTTCGGAATTTTCACCTTGGCATTCGTTGTCGGCATTGAATACCCCATCGGGCAAAGGCCGGTTGTTGGGAACAGGTACATCAGCGGTCTTGTAGGTGGCGACCCGAATGAACCCTGAATCTTGGGTTTGAGTGGCAATGAAGTTGCAGGTGAAGTCGAAACGAATCGGTGTGCCCCAACCGGCTCCCGTGACAAACGGAATTCGGTATACAGGTCCTACACCGCCTTCGCGAATGTTCCATTGCAGTTTGCCATAGCCTTGGGCGGGTAAATTGTCGCTGCGAATACCCCCCGTTCCGAAATAGCTCATGGCATTGGGCGACGGATTGTTGATGACCAGGGTGTAATTATTCAGGTTTAGGGTGCGGTTGTTCAGGAAGAAACGCGCGGTTCCACCGCCGTTGTGGCCGCCTCCTATGAGGGTGTTTTGGTCCAATTCGACAGTTCCAAATCCCATGATGTTGACTTCGGGAAACCAGGTCATGGTGCTTCCGCCAATGCGCTGGTTGAAACCTCTGAGTTCCACTCGGCCTTCGTTGGTGGTAAAGACACCTCCTTGGCTGTTGTTGGTCCAGGTGCCTGTATAAGAAATGCGGGCATTTGGGCCTTGCAAATGAAAACGAGTGTCTTTCTGAACCTCGATGTTTCCATCGGTTCCTGTAACGACGATGCGCGCACCGTCTGTCATGACCAAGTGCCCGCCGGTCTGTTTCCAGCCCTGAGCGTGAAGGCAGGGAATGACTCCCAATAGGGCCCAAATGGCTATGCTTTTGGAACAGCGCATGTAGGCTTAGTCTTGGTGGGTGTTGGCTTGATTGAGCAGGGCTTGCACAGCCGCTTGAAGCTCCTGATTCTGCTTTTTCAGGGCTTCGATTTCAGCCTGCTGCTCTTGAATGGCTTTGACCATAGGCACTACGAAGGTTCCATAGCGCAAGGAATAGTGGTCGGTTTCACCCTTCGGGGCATCTACACCGCTGAAATTGAATCCCGTTTCACGAGCGGCTTGTTCCACTTCTTGGGCTATAAAGCCGGTCTGTACATCGCTTTCGCGCGTGTATTTGCTTTCCCAATCGGTGCTGTCGAAGGGGTTGGTGTGCTCGTAAATCTTGTGCACATTCAAGGTGTAGGTCACAGGTCTCAATTTCATGACAAAATCCAATCCCTTCACATTCTCCTGCACGTTTTCCTTGAATCGAGCATCTGAGAGGTTGCTCCAGTCGGCGTATCCGCCAATGGAGGTGACAGAGCCATTGCCGATGACAATCTCGTCGCTGGCCGTTGGAATGGCGCCATTGCCCACAGCCGTGGTGTTGTCGAAATTGGCCGAAGTGGGGCCTGCTGTGTAGCCGATGGCGGTGTTGTAGTCGCCCCCGTTGATGTAGCGAAGAGCAAAAGCACCATCGGCCGTGTTGTAATTTCCATTCTGGTTGACATACAAGGCGTAGGCTCCAGAACCCGTATTGTAGATGCCCAAGCGGTTGTACATGATCGAAGCATAACCCAAACCGCTGTTCATGTAACCGTTGTAGTTGTAATAGAGAGAATACGTGCCAATGGCGGTGTTGTAACTGGCGCTGTATTGGTAATAACCCGCGTAATAACCCAATGCTACGTTGTAGTAGCCCGAAATCTGGGTGTACAAGGGGCGGAAGCCCAACGCCACGTTGTACATGCTGTTGTTGGTATTAAACATGCTCTGGTAACCCAGCGATACGTTGTAGCTGCCCGAACGCAAGTTCTCCAAGCTGTATTCGCCCAGCGCGATGTTGTCGGTTCCCGAAACGTTGCTGTAAAGAGCGTCGCGGCCCATAGCGATGTTGTCGCTGCCTTTGTTGTTGATGTGGGCGCGATCGCCAAACGAAATGTTGCGGGTTTTGGGGTTCAATTCTCCCCACCAAGTGTTGTTGGCTTTGATGCGAATGGCTTGGTTGGTGGTGGTGCCAAAGAAATCGGTATTGTCATCGATGTTGTCGTTGCCCGAGGTGCGCCAGCCGCCCGATAAAAATGCCGAACCACCATTTTTGCTTAAGTAAAGCGTGTCATTGGAGATGCTGATGGTCTGCAATTCGTTGGTCGAGTCTTTGTCATTGATGGTTTGTACCCCTGCGAAGGTTAATTGTCCCAAGTCATTGACCGTAAATACAGGGTATTCATTGATGCGGCCATAGGTGCCGGGTGTAACCCCGGTGCTTTGCATGGAAATGCTGCCATTGCCCTGAATGAAGCCCCCAGACAGACCCTTTCCCGCGGTTACGGAACGCATCACGGGCACCCACTTGTTTTGTTCGTAATACCAAAAACCGACGGTGTCGTCGGTTTGATAAATCAAGAGGCCGTTGGCGGGGTTGTTGATCAAGAATTTTTGAGCCCGGTTCAAGCGAGGAATCAGAATGCCTTTGTTGTTGGCCGCTACATCCAGCATGGCTGAAGCGTTGGGGTTAGCTCCCGTTTCGTTTATTCCAACATTTTGAGCAACAATAGTTTGGCTGCTAATGCCAAAGGCTAAAAGGCTTAAAAAGCGCGTGATGCGTTTCATGGTTTTAAGGTTGATAATGCAAGATAATGCAAGTGCCCTGAATTTTTAGTAAAGGAAACTTTAAACTTGATAGAGCATCAGAGGTTCTAGGGCATTGATTCTAAGCGAATTTGCCTTCGGAAGGGTCCAATGCGCCCCGAATCCAGCCTGGGCCATGCGCTGTTTCAAATCCTGACCAAATAGCCATTCGTGGTCCCATTGACCGTGGTGCTTGCGCTGCCACAAGGACTTGGCTATGGGGTTTAATTGGGGACTTGAACTGCTTTCTTCCAGCAGGGAAGAATAGGGTACTTGGGCTAAGAGGTAGGCCCCTGGTTTCAAGCAACGTTTCAATTCCTTCAATGCTTGGTCCAAGCTTTGAATGTGCTCCAAGACATGGTTGGCGATGACCAAATCAAAATGAGCATCGGGGACAGGTAGGTTTCTGATGTCGCCATCTTGCACCCAACTGGGGTAGCGATAGAGCCCCGTGCGTTTGTCAATTCCCAGGTATTGGGCATCGGGGTGTTTTACTTTCAGCCACGATTGCAGGGCTGCACTCAGCTGCTTTTCGGGGGCGATGTGAAGAATGCGCGGTTGAGGGCCGAAGGCGATGCGCTGGGTGATTCCCGCATAAGACAACCGGTCACGGTCGCTGCTGCCGCATCGAGGACAGTTGGCTTTTCGGCGTTGGGCTCCAATGACTTGCAGGCGGTTTAATACCGGGTTTCGGTGACCCCTATAACGAAATTGGGAGCCCTGGTACCTGCACAGGTTGCAGGTGTCGCCTTGCATTAGCGCCGTGCCCATTCAGCGAATCTACATTGTTTGAGTCTGTATTAGATTTGAAACCTCGCAATGGACTTGAAAATTTACCGTTTGGCTTGGCTGCTGGCAGGACTGTGCTCGATCGCGTTTCCCTTGAATGCCCAGTCCGATACCGGTCGATTGTCGAAAATCCTTGATTATTATTTTGGAGAGGCCGAATCAGATAAACCTCGATTTTTGGCCTATCCTACTTTGGCTTATTCGCCTGAAACCAAATGGGAGCTGGGTTTGAGTAGTCTTTACGTGTTTCATGCGGGAAGAGATACCGCTTCTCGGCTTAGCGAAGTCAATGCCTTTGCCTTTGTAACCCAAGAGCAACAAAAAGGTCTGTGGCTCGATCATGCCATATACGGCCCCCAAAATGCCTGGTTCAGCTTGGGTCGTGTGCGCATCATGGACTATCCCTTGCATTACTACGGGGTGGGCTACAGTCCTGCCGAACAACCCCTGGCCTTGGTGCAAGGTCGAACGGTTTCCGTGCGCGAGCGCTGGTTGAAGCAAATCAAAACGCATCGATACGTAGGCTTGGAATTGGATGTCCAATCTTTTGGGAATGTCCATTTTGATTGGGAGCCCCACGCTCATGGTTTTTTGCCGCCTTTGGGGCACCAGGGAGCTTTGAATGTGGGTTTGGGGCTGGGTTGGGTGCACGACTCACGGCCCAATGTGCTCAATGCCCGTTCGGGCGGCTTGGCCGAATTGGCCTTTTTGCATTACAACCATCGCATGGGCAGTGAATTTCCCATGAATACCCTGTTTTTCGATGTTCGAAAGTTTTGGACCCTTAGGCCTCAGCAGGTTTTGGCTTTGCATGGCGCCGCTCAACTGTCTGCCGGTCATATTCCCTTTACACAGTTGAGCATGATAGGCGGGGAGTCGATCATGCGCGGCCATTACTTGGGCCGCTTGCGCGATAAACAAATGCTGGCTTTGCAGGCCGAGTGGCGTTGGTTGCCCTTTTCTTGGAGCCAGCGCTTGGGTGGAGCGCTGTTTGCCTCCTGCGGTTCGGTTTCTGAAGATTGGCCCTTTGCCGTTTGGCATGGCAGCGCTGGGGGAGGTTTGCGCTATCTCCTGTTTCCTGAAAAAGATGTCTATACCCGTGTGGATATTGGTTTTCACCGGGCAGGATATGGTTTGTACTTTTACATCGGAGAAGCATTCTAAGCCATGGATACCCCGGCCCTTATATTTTTATCCCTGCTCATTTTGTTGGGTTACTTGTTCGAAGTTTCAGCTCGAGCCACCCGCATTCCCACGGTTATTTTGCTGATCGCCTTGGGCCTTGTTTGCCGAGAAGGAGCGTTGGTACTGGGCTTTCCTATCCCGAATTTGGATCAATTGGTCAAAGAGCTCGGCACCCTGGGTCTGTTGCTGATTGTGCTAGAAGGTTCCATGGAACTGGAGCTCAAAAGAGAAAAGTTGGGTGTTATCGGCAAGACCTTTTTCATGGCCTTGTTCCCCATGATTGTATTTACGGCTGGCCTTGCCCTGTACCTGCATCACGAATACGCAACTCCGTATCGGGAGGGAATCATCAATGCCTTGCCCCTGTCCATCATCAGCAGCGCGATCGCCGTTCCTACAGCGCGAATGTTGGCTCCCAAAGACCGAGAGTTCGTCGTGTTCGAGAGCAGTTTTTCTGATATTTTGGGCGTGCTGTTTTTCAATTTTGTATTGGTCAATGAGGTGATGAACCAATCGGTGCTCTTGCACTTTGCCGGTCAAATTTTGATCAGCATCGTTTTTGCTTTCGCAGGTGCGGCAGCCTTGTCTTTGATTTTGAGTCGCTTGCGCCACCGAATCAAGTTCATTCCCATCATTGCTCTGATCATGCTCATGTATTCGCTGGCTAAGTTTTATCATTTGCCGGCCTTGATCTTGATTCTGATTTTTGGATTGTTTTTGGCCAATATTCAAAAGTTGGAGCGGTTCAAGTGGTTCCATGTACTGCGTCCCGCTAAGCTGAACGAAGAGGTGCATAAGTTCGCCGATATCACATTTGAGTTGACCTTTGTTGTGCGGGTAGCCTTCTTTCTTCTTTTTGGATTTTTACTCGATTACAGAAGCCTGTTGACGGGTTCTAGCCTGGGCTTTTCCTTGGGGATTTTAGCTTTGGTGCACGTGGTTCGGGGTGTGCATTTGAAACTGGCCGGGCTCGATTTGTTTCCCTTGCTCTTCATTGCTCCCCGAGGCTTGATCACGGTTTTGTTGGTGGTGAGCATTCCCGCCACCTTGCGTATGCCCGAATTCAACAACACCTTAATCACCCAAGTGGTTGTGGAGAGTGCTCTGTTTATGATGTTGGCCACCTTGTTCGTGAGGCAGAAAACATCGCAGCCTATGCTGGATCCTCAATCGCAGACCTTGGATCTTCAAAAAAGCCGAGAAGAAGCAGCAGATGCGCTATTGGGTAAGGCTCAAGAATCAGAGTCGTCTGATTCCAATGCCAATTGAACCAATTCGGTAGGCAAGGTTTGGCTGTTTCCCTTGGCCCCCAACTGTTTCATTTTTTCCACCTGGCTCACCAAATTGCCCCGGCCGCTGGAGAGTTTGTTCAGGGCGGCATCGTAGGCTTCTTGCGACTTGTCCATGTGTTTGCGAATGCTCATCATGTCTTCGACAAAGCCTTTGAATTTGTCGTATAGCTTGCCGGCGCGATCGGCAATCTCCAATGAGTTGCGGTTGAGTTTTTCGTATTTCCAAACCCCTTCGACGGTTCGCAAGGTGGCCAGTAAGGTGGAGGGTCCAACCAAGATGATTTTCTTGTCCCAAGCCAATTGAAACAGGCTATTATCTTCTTTCAGGGCAAGCACAAAAGCGGCTTCTACTGGCATGAACATGAGCACGAATTCAGGAGATTCTAAGTTGGTGCCTGACCAATAGTTTTTATCACCCAATTGTTTGATGTGATTCTTGATGGATTCGACGTGGGCTTTGAGGTGGGATTTGGCGGCCTCTTGATCGGCGCTGTTCTCTACAAACTGAGTATAGGCCGTCAAGGAAACCTTGGCGTCGATGATGATGTGCTTGTTCTCGGGTAAATAAACCACTACGTCAGGTTTGATGGTAATCCCGTCGCTGTTTTGGGTGACCACCTGTGAGTCGTATTGGTAATTTTTTTCCAGCCCACTCAATTGCAAGATGGAATCCAAAATCAATTCGCCCCAATTTCCTTGACTCTTGGTTTCGACGGTCAAGGCTTTGGTCAGACTTTCGGCTTTCTCGCTGATTTGCTGGTTCAATTTGGACAGGCCCTCGATTTGCATGAGCAGTTCTGAATGGCTCTTGACCGCATTCAATCGGTTTTCATCTACCTTGCTTTCGAATTCTTTCAAGCGGTCTTTGAAGGGAGACAGGAGCTTGTCTAATTCTTCCCGCTGACGCTTGTTGGCGGTCTCGCTTTGTTGGTTCAGCTCTTCGGCACTGATGCTTTTGAAAATCCCTTTGAGTTTGGATTCTAGATCTTCTTGTTGGGCCTTGAATTCACTGTATTGTTGCTGCACCGCCTGCAGTTGGGCATTGCTGGCTTCTTTTTGAGCCAGCAGTTGGCTGTAGCGTTCGGCGGCCTCTTGTTGAAGTTTGGCTTTTTCCTCGGCAAATTGAACCTGAAGCAGGGAATGATCGGTGTTGTTCGCTTTCGACTTGGCCCACAAATAACCAATGAAGATTCCAGCGAGGAGCAATAAAATTGATGAAAAACTTATCAAGTCCATGATTCCAAATATAACAAAGATTTGGAGCGCTCAGGACCCGATGAGAAAGATTTACATCTTTAAAAAGTCACTGTGAAAATACTTTTTACGCTTGGGGCTGCACGCTTTGGACGAGGAGCAAGCTCCCAAAGCCAGTGAGGCGGCTAAGGCCCATATCCAAATGAATCGAAAGGATGGTTTCACGCTGCGAATTTCTATGTGTAACGCGGCAAGGTGCCATTTGATTGTTCACACAGGGGCGTGCTGACTAATTTAAGATGCGAATGATGTTCGGTTGCTGATAAAACGATAGGGAAGCCAAGCCAATACAAACAAGCCAAAGGCAATGATGTCCCCTTGGACTATGTAATAGGGCCAAGGTCCTAGAATGTCTAAAATGCTCGCTGAAAAGGGTTTGTGGGCTAAGAAAAAGTAATTCGCTTCCGGGCCCACGGCTGCATTCGTGATCAGGCAAACCAAGGTGAAGATTTGCAGATAGGCATAGCTGTGAATGAGGTTTTTGAATCGAATTTGCGGGGCTTTCAATCGGTTGAGGTGAATCACAAACATGACTAAGCCGGTGTGCGCTACCCAGAATTTGCAAAAGGTGAAATGGGGGAAATTTTCGTAAAGAGCCGGGGTCAAGACGGCGTTAAACGTAAATACCCAGACGAAAAAGTACAGCATGTGCCACATCCAGGGCTGGGGTTTGTAGCTGTAAGCCAAGGCGACAAATGCAAGCCAGTTGCAGGGGTTCAAAGGAAGGTCCTCTCCCCAATGGTAGGGCACGTAGGCCGCGTGGTCTGCAGGGAGTTGCCCCACATAAGCTTTGACAATTTGCCAAATCAGCACGTTTGCGGTCAATGCCCACGCAAACCCACGGGTAATCGCGACGCTCTGATGCGGGCTTCTTTTGGCCCAGAAGGTTAAGACCAGTCCCAACAAAACGAGAATAAAAACTGCGGCGATGTGTTCAATAGAACCGGCGCAAAAATCTTCATTCGGCAGCAAATATGAGGAAGTCATGTGATCTGGAATCAAGCAAATATATTGGTTTTCCCCTCTGTCAATTTTTTGTTTTATATCAAAAACCGGGCAATCGCTTTCTATATTGCGTCATGCGCCTTTTCGCTTTTTGCTGGCTGCTGGGAATGGGTTCCCTTCAGGCTCAGTCGTACAACCCTGAAACGGCTTCCAAGAGAGCATTGGAAGATGTACAATCGGCCTCTTTTTTGGCCAAACATGGTTTGATTCAAACTGATGTTGATGAGCTGCGGGTGCAGGATTTGGTGCCCGAGTCTGACGGCAGTTGGCATGCCTATGTTCAACAGATGCACAACCAATTGCCTGTGGAGGGTGCGGTTATGGGTCTTCATTACAACGAGCAGGGGAAGATGCATTTTTCTACTTCTCGGGCGGTACCACAATTGCCTTTGGAGAATGCTGTTTACACCCCCATTTCAGATTGGAAAACCCATTGCCCACAGGTGCTGGGTTGGCCCGAAGAGAGCATCACCGCCTACACGCGTTACGAGCCGGGTACGGTTTTTACCCAGGCCTGTTGGTGGCCCTCTGAGCAGGGTTTGCAAAGCTGTCTCTATGCTGTGTTTTTTGACCCTGATTTGGGTTCTTGGCAAACCCGTTGGGTGCTGCCTTCGGGGCTGGTCAAGTCAGGCACCTGGACCCAGGAATGTGCCTGGGGAGGCCCTGCCGTGCAGCGCCGTGCGAGAGACAATGCTCAATACCGAACCTTTGATTTTCCCGTCGAAAGCCCGCTTTACGGTTCCCCGAGTTTGCTGTTGTCACCTGCTGATAGTTTGGCTTCTCCCTTCGGTTGGCACGATGTCAATGGAGTGGCCGGGGCTGAGTATACCATAACACGCGGCAACAATGTTTACGCCTCAGAAGACGAAAACGCCGATGATCAACCCGGTTATTCTCCCTCATCAAGCAGTTTGGAGTTTGATTATGCCTTCGATTTGAGCATGATCAATCCCTCTCAATACCAGGATTTTGCCATCAGCAATTTGTTTGTCATCAACAATCGATTGCACGACATATTG
Organism: Bacteroidota bacterium; assembly: GCA_030833525.1. GTDB lineage: Bacteria > Bacteroidota > Bacteroidia > NS11-12g > UBA955 > JALRLA01. Next base: position 16,565 of record JAURGZ010000021.1, read on the forward strand.
TGGCACTACGGTTTCGATGAGGCTGCCGGTAATTTCCAACAAAAGAACTACAGCGGCAAAGGCAAAGGGGCTGATCCCGTGCAAGCCGATGCACAAGACGGCAGCGGGACCAATAACGCCAATTTCAGCACCCCTCCTGACGGCTCTGATCCCCGTATGCAAATGTACGTTTGGGACGGCGGCGGCGGTTCTGGAGCCACTCTGCAGGTAGAAAGCAACGGCAATCGCTACAAAGTAGGGGTGCAGGCCAACACGTGGGGCAAGGCCCTGAGCGATCAACCCATTGTGGGCAAGCTGGTATGGGTAGAAGACGGTACTTCCCAGTCTCGGCAGGGTTGCGCCACCTTAGACAACGGTTCGGCTTTGACGGGGAACATTGCCGCCATCATGCGCGGCGGATGCACATTCGCCCAAAAAGTCTACAAGGCCCAAAGAGAAGGCGCCATTGCGGCGGTTATTTTCGATACCTCTGCGGCCGATCAAATCATCACCATGGCCTCTGATAATACCTCTCAAGCTAGCAATACCAACATTTCAGCAGCGTTTCTGAAATTGAGTTTTGCGAATGCCGTTCGGGCCTTGATGGACCAAGGAGATGTCGAGATTCGCTTGTTCGATTCTTCAGATTACGAGCCCATGACCGATTCAGATTTGGACATGGGTGTGATTGCGCATGAATTTGGACACGGTGTCAGCAACCGCTTGACTTGTGGGCCTTCCAACAGCAATGGTCTGAATAACAACGAGCAAATGGGAGAGGGTTGGTCTGATTTCATAGCCTTGGCCTTGACCCATGAACAGGGAGATGTGGGCTCTGATCCTCGCGGCATTGGCAACTGGTTGATCAACGAAGATCGCAATGGAGGCGGCATACGCACCTACCCCTACAGTACCAACATGAGCGTGAACCCCCATACCTACCAAAACATTGCCAAGGCGGCCCAAGGCGTGCAAACCTCGGTCCATTATGTGGGTGAAGTTTGGTGCTCCATGCTCTGGGATGTGTATTGGGAATTTGTAGACGAGTATGGATTTGACGCCGATTTGATGTACGGGTCTGGCGGCAATAACATGGCCATTCAGTTGGTGATCGATGCCATGAAGTTGCAAGCCTGCGGTCCTGGTTTTGTTGACGCTCGAGATGCTATTTTGGAAGCCGATGCTGCTCGATTTGGAGGCAAGCACGCCGATTTGATTTGGAAGTCTTTCGCCCGTCGCGGTTTGGGTTATTCAGCCGCTCAAGGCAATCCCAACAATACCGCTGATGGAGAAGAGGCCTTCGATTTGCCTCCGAGCATGAATGCTACTTCCCGCGTGCAAGCCAACTGGTTGCGGGTTTATCCGAATCCGGCGCAAGATTGGCTGCGCATAGAGCCCCAGGGAGTGCAAGCGATTGAGCAAGTGTCTCTGGTTGATTGGCAGGGAAGAGTAGTGCAGGTGCCATTCAAGATGCACGTTGGGGGAGCCATAACCTTGGATTTGTCCCGTCTTCCCAGCGGTACCTATTTGTTGCGCGCCAATTCGGCGGGGCAACAATTCAGTATGCCGCTTGTGCACCCATAAGTACCTTTGCGGTATGAACCCGGTTTTGCGCATTTTGCCTGCCTATTCGGTTGACATGGGGGGCATTCCCATTTGGCAGCCGCTTCCCACGCAGGCGGTTGATCAAATTGATCCATTTTTGCTCTTGCACCACCATTCGAGCGTGGTCAAGCCCGGCTCAGATCCCTACAATTCAGGGGTGGGTCCGCATCCGCATAGGGGATTTTCACCGGTCACTTTCATTTACCAGGGCGACGTGCATCACCGCGATTCACGGGGCAATAGCAGTGTGGTGAAAGCCGGCGGATTGCAGTGGTGCGACATGGGAATGGGGATGGTGCATTCTGAACGACCCAGCGCCGCGTTGTGCGAGCAAGGTGGCCCGCAAGAAATCATTCAACTGTGGGTGAATACGCCCGCGGCTCACAAAATGGACGCTCCCGTATACATCGCGCTGCAAGCCGCAGACATGCCCTCGTTGCCCGGTCACCCGCAGGCGCGCTTGGCTTCGGGCCAGCAATGCGGAATCGAAGGTCCTTTGAAATCGGCCTACCCGATTCAGGCGGCTTTTGGCGACCTAGAGGCAGGAGTAGTTTTGGAACTGGCCGCCGCCGAGCAGGAGCAATCGTTCCTCTATATTTTGGCCGGTTCTGGGCGCATTGAAGGCCATGGATTGGTCGAGGCTCAAGATTTGGTGCAACTCAAGCCCGGGGCTTTTCGCTTGTTTCCAGCTGACTCCATGCGCTTTTTGTGGGTCTCTGCCAAACCCATTGCTGAGCGCGTAGAATCGTACGGCCCCTTTGTGATGACCAATCAAAGCGAAATCATGGCCGCCATGCGGGATTACCAAATGGGCAAAATGGGCTTTTTGGTAGAGCGTGATATGGCTTAAGGAGCCAGAACCACCACCGGTATGCGCTGAACTTGGCCCGAATGACTCAAGCTTAACCAATAGGTGCCGGGAGTAGCAGGTGCTACCAAAGGTCTGTTGGTATCAATGGCGATTTCTTGGCCCAAACTGTTGGTCCAAACCAGGGCCTGGCACTGATCAGGAATGCTGAGTATCTGGCCGGTTTGAACGGGATTGGGGTAGACCATCTGTCCATGAGCGAGCAGCGCTGCCAAGGAGTTGACCGGGATAGCCAAGATAGAATCCATGGAGTTTGTGCAGCCTTGCCCGGTCAGGCTCAATCCGTATCGGTAATAAACGCTATCGCTGGGCCAATCGCTGACCTTGAATTTCCAAGTGCTTTCTGAGTTGCTGTCTAGCCATTGTTCAAAGGCCGAACCGGCTAACCAGCGGTGGTTGGTGGCCAGAGAAAGGGCTTTCAGTTCCAAACTATCTCCCGCAAACATAGAGCTGACCATGGGAAGGGGTGCATTCTGGTGTTCCAAGAAAATCGAGCGGCTTTGGGTTTGGCATCCCAAGCGATTTTGAGCCTCGAGATAAACGCTTGTGCTCAAGTCATGTTTGATTTTTTGAGACTGATTCGCGCCCAAGGTCAAGGCGGTTCGTTGGCCATTGCATATGGCCCATAGAGCGGCGACGCTATCGGTCCAACTGCTGTAAGCCAAGTTTAGCTCAGGCTGGCAGATCACCAGGCTATCGGGCATGTCAATGGAAATGGCAGAAGGCTCCAGTTGAGAGAGTGAAACGCTGATCGACCGGTCGCTGCTGCCGCAAATGAGTTGATTGGAGTCCAAAACCGACACGGTAAGGGACCATTGTGAAGTAGTTGTGCTTTCTCCAAAACTGGGATTCGCCTGGAATTTGCCTCCGTTCCAAGAGGCCGCATACGAGCTAGGTAAACCTTCCAACTTGAGCTCGGCAGAATCTCCCACGCATATGGGTTTTTGGGTCCAAGACCAGGTGTAGGGAATGGGTTGGCAACTTTTGGTACGCCCATGGAAATATGCGGTGCGGCTGGTTTGGCAAGGTCCCTTTTCTTGGCCTCGTACCATCAGCAAAACGGCCCGGTTTCCCTGGCCCAAGTTCCATTGGTAGGCAGTGTCTGAGCCAATCCCAGACCAATGTTGACCCGTGTCGGTGCTGATTTCCCAGCTGCTTATTTGGGGATTCTGGCGCCATGCAAAGGTCAATTCGGTCAGGCTGGAATCTATAAATTGAAGCTGAGCTGCTGGCAGGCTGTCAAAGCCTTCGTAGGACAATACTTGGGGTTTGCTCAGGCACTTTTTGCTGGATTTTACCAGAATATTCAGGCTGTTTTTGCCCGTGATGGGGTTGATCCAAACCAAGGAATCGGCCAGAAAAGGGCCACTGCTGCCTGAAAGGCTCAGGGAGTCGCCGGGTTTGAGTTGGCTGAGCAATCCCGCTTGTTGCCCTGCACAAAATACAGCGGGAGAATCGGCCCATCGAGCTTGGGCTTCAGGGAGTGCATTGAGGCTTAAGCGAACGGCATCTGAAAGGGTTTTGCAGCCTTTGTCGCTGGTGACTTCATGGTAATAGGTGCCTGAATCGCTTACATAAATCAAGGTGGCGGTTTGGCCTCCAGGAAGCCACTGCTGGGTGAAACCCGCCGTATTTATTTTCAGGGTTGACAGTCTCAGTTGGCTGCCATCGCAGATTTCTTGATTCCCTTTAGGACTTGTGCCAGGCTTGTTGGGGTTGGCATAGACCGTGATTTTGGTGTCCACCTCCCGAGAAGGACCTTTGCTGTTGCGCGCCGTGAATCGAAGGGTATAGTTGCCGGCATTCAATTGCAAATTGGGATTTTGTTGGGTAGACAGGGTTTTGGTGCTGCCGCTCAACACTTGTTCCCAGAGATAGGAGCTTGCCTGGTTGGTTGCGCTTCCTTTCATGCTGAAGCCGCTGGCGCAAGCAAATGAGTCGACCAAGCTGGCACTTGCCACGGGCAATAAGGAAGAACTGGGCAAGGAAAAGGTTTTGGTGTAAATGCGGTCTCCGCTTGAGCCTCCATTGGAGTTGGCTGCGTTCAATGAGACATACAAGGTAAGGGCGCCCAGGTTCTTCGAGGGGGCTTTCCACTGAAAGGTCCAGGCGGTCGAATCGGTAGCGACTCGACTGCTGCCCGTACTGGTGTGGTTGATGTAATAGCGAGTGGCTCCTGAAACCGTACCCGAAGCCGTTTGAGTGCGGTTGTTGAGGTTGGAAAAGGTGCCAGCTGCTTTGTATTGGCTGTCCAAAACCGTAAGCTGAAAACCAAAGGTGCTGATGCCGCTTTCTACATGCGACAAGGTGAAGGTATAGGTCGAGTCTGGAATGTATCCGCCTCCCGTGAAATTGGTTTTGAGTCGAATGCGATTCCATTGAGTGCCAGAACCAATGGCTGAGCCCGCATGGCAACTGGTGCAGGTAGACTCATTGGGTGCTCCTGAGTAACCCGTGCTGGGTCCAGAAGTATACGAACGAAGGCAAACGATGGTGGCCATGGCCAAGATGCTAGCACCTAATCGACTGGAATTCATGATACATAAACAATTGCAAGTAAGATTCGGTTTGTTGAAAAGACCGGGCCCGCTGAAAGCGGGCCCGGAACACTCTACAAACCACTCAATAGTTCCAAACGGAAACTTCTCTTAAGTTGATGTATAGACGTTGCGGGCTGTCGATATGTTACCCCAATTCTGTCAGGAATTGGTCAGAATGGGGGGCTGTAATTCCCCGGTATTTTGCTTCCCTTGAGTTGGTGCATTTGCAGACAAGAACTATTTTTGAACCCGCTATACGCCTTCTTAGCTCAGCTGGTAGAGCAACTCATTCGTAATGAGTAGGTCGCAGGTTCGAATCCCGTAGAAGGCTCTGCTGAAACCCGCCGCAGGCGGGTTTTTTTATGCTTGAAAATCAGGTCGGCTCCTTGAAAAAAAAGGGGAGATCTACGGTGTCGAATAGACACTTTTCACAATAACCTGTGGGAAACTATTTGCTTACAATGCATTGACCAAAATCAGACCCGGTATCTTTGAATCCAATGTCGATTCAAGTACGCATATTGGGCACGGGTTGCCACATTCCAGACCATGCTGTTCAGAACGAAGCATTTTTGGGTCATGAATTTTATGACGAAAACAGCCAGCCTTACCCTCATAGCAATGAGGTTATCGTGGAAAAATTCGAGGCCATCACCGAAATACGAGAGCGTCGTTATGCGAATCCCGAACAGGTATGCAGCGATTTGGGTGTGTTGGCAGGAGAACAGGCTTTGCAAGCCTCGGGGATTGACCGCGAAAGCCTGGATTTGATTATATCGGCCCACAACTTTGGCAATATCAAATTTGGTACGCGTTACACCGATCAAATGCCACCGCTGGCAAGCCGGGTGAAACACGGATTGGGTATTCAAAATCCCAATTCAGTGGCCTTTGACTTGCTCGCAGGCTGCCCCGGTTGGATCCAAGGTGTCATTACCGCCACCGCATACTTGAAGTCGGGTCAAGCCAAACGAGCTTTGGTCGTGGGCAATGAAATGCTCTCCCGTGCGGTTGATCCCCATGACCGCGACGGAATGATCTTCGCCGATGGCGCAGGTGCGGTGGTGTTAGAAGCACAAACAGACGAAGGAGGTTCGGGAATTTTGGGCCTGGCCAATCGCACCTATACCGCTGATGAAGCCTATTATTTGAAGAGCAATCCCGGCTATAAACCCGGTTCCAATCCCGATGAAATGCTCATCAAAATGAAAGGTCGCAAAATCTATGAATTTGCCCTTCGCAATGTGCCCGATGCCATGAAAGGGGCCTTAGACACAGCAGGTGTTCATTTGTCTGAAGTGAAGAAGATTTTCATACACCAGGCCAATGCCAAGTTGGATCACGCGGTGATTGAGCGCTTGTACAAATTGTACAGCATGCCGGTTGATGTCGATGCCGTTGCCCCCATGAGCATTCAATGGTTGGGCAATTCAAGCGTGGCTACGGTTCCCACTCTGTTGGACATGGTTTGGCGCAAACAATACGAAGGCCACAGCATTGAAAAAGGAGATGTGTTGCTCTTTGCTTCGGTAGGCGCGGGCATGACCATCAATGCCTTTGTGTACCGCTGGTAAATCTCCAGTGGTTGCGCGTAATAAAGATCAAGCATTTCAGCTTAGAGCAATCGAGTCAGGGTGTATGCCCGGCCGTTGAAAAGGCGTTTTTCGCCAAGGGCCATGCCCATCAGGGTGCGCCCCAGGGGCGAATCAGCTGAAACGGCCAGAAATTCGGCCTCAGGAGATTTGACCAGACCCAGGGCGGGGCCCAAGAAAACCGAGGGTCCATCTTTGAACTCCAACAAATGTCCCAGTTGGGCCTGCTGGCTCAAGGGCCTGTTCACCCAGAGATGGAGCCTCTCTTTTTGCTGCTCATAGGATTGCATTTGTTGGCTGAGTTTCTCCATCTCGATTTGGGCCATGGCTCGGCCGGTTTCGTATTTGTCACCGGCGCTGCTCTTTTCTTCTGCATCGCGGCTCTCGCGCATGGTTTGCAACGCTGCTACCGCCTCTTGCCATTTGAGGCTTAAGGTGTCTTGCAGCAAGTGCAAGACTGTTTCCCGATTTGGTCGCTCCCCAGACATGTGAAAATCAGAAGCAAAGGTAATGGCGGGTCTCAGCAAAATTGGCGTAGATTGCAGTTGCCTGATTATGACCGATATTGAAATTGCCCGCAGTGTAAGCCCCAAGCCCATTGGGGACATTGCTGAGAAATTGGGAATTGATCCCGTTGCCATCGAGCCCTACGGCAGAACGAAGGCCAAGTTACCCTTGCATCTGTTGAAGCCCGAATCCCAGAAGAATGCCAAGTTGATTTTGGTGACTGCCATTTCTCCCACTCCAGCAGGAGAGGGGAAAACGACCACGACTGTGGGTTTGACCGACGGTTTGGCCAAGATTGGCAAGAAAAGTGTCGCTGCATTGCGCGAACCTTCCTTGGGTCCCGTTTTTGGTATCAAAGGCGGTGCGGCCGGCGGCGGATGGGCCCAAGTCATCCCCATGGAAGACATCAACCTGCATTTTACCGGTGATTTTTCAGCGGTTGAAAAAGCCAATAACTTGTTGGCCGCTTTGATTGACAACAACATTCAATCGAAGAAACGCTCCTTGGGCATTGATCCCCGCACCGTGTTGTGGAAGCGCGTGATGGATATGAACGACCGCGCCATTCGCCAAGTGATCACAGGAATGGGAGGTAAAAATGGAGGCATCATGCGGGAGACGGGCTTTAACATTACGGCCGCCTCTGAAATCATGGCCATTCTGTGCATGAGCCAGAATCTTCAGGATTTGAAAGAGCGCATCGATCGCATTTACATTGGAGATACCTACGACGGGGAGCCCGTTTATGCCAAAGACCTGAATGCCTCTGAGGCCATGGCGATTCTGATGAAAGATGCCATCAATCCCAATTTGGTGCAAACCCTGGAAGGCAATCCTGCCATTTTGCACGGCGGTCCTTTTGCGAACATCGCTCAGGGCACCAATAGCATCTTGGCGACCAAAATGGCCATGAGCTATGGCGATTGGGTGGTGACCGAAGCGGGATTTGGTGCCGATTTGGGGGCTGAAAAATTCTTGAATTTGAAATGCCGTACGGCGGGCTTGAACCCCTCGGCAGTGGTGATTGTAGCTACTGTGCGCGCGTTGAAATACCACGGGGGTAAGGCTCTCGATGATTTGAATACACCTGATGTTGAGGCCTTGTCTAAAGGCATTCCCAATTTGGAGAAGCACATTGAGAGCATTCAAAGTTTTGGAATACCGGTGGTGGTGGCCATCAATACTTTCTTGCACGACAGCGCTGAAGAACACGAGTTGATTCGCCAGCGCTGCGCCGCTCTAGGTGTTAAGGCCGAACTCAGCCAAGGTTGGGGCAAAGGCGGGGACGGTATGACTGATTTGGCCCAAAGCGTGGTAGCGGTGGCTGAATCCTTCAATGCCGCACCTAAGTTCACGTATGAACTCAGCGATTCCCTGGAAGACAAAGTGAACAAAATTGCCCGAACCATGTACGGTGCCGATGGGGTTGTGTTGGCAGCTAAGGCCAAAACGCAGTTGAAGCGTTTTGAAAAAATCGGCTTGGCTCATTTGCCCATTTGCATGGCGAAAACCCAAAAGAGTTTGACCGACAACGAAAAGGTGATTGGCCGTCCAACGGGCTTTAAAATCACCATTCGTGAATTTGAAATTGCGGCAGGAGCTGGGTTCATCATACCCATAACCGGCGCTATGCTTCGCATGCCCGGTTTGCCTGATGTGCCTGCTGCCGAGCACATGAGCATCGACGCTGATGGCATCATCAGCGGCTTGAGCTAAGGCCTATGTTTTGTTGATTTTACGAGAAGCGCTCTGTTTCAGGGCGCTTTTTTCTTGGGCTTTTTGCCAGCGAAATTGACCCAATTTGGCCAGTTCATTCCAAGGGATGTCTCGATCGTATGGGATTTGAATGGTGCCCTTGGAGGTGGGGTAATCGCTGCGCAGGGATTCGAAAAACCGAACCCCATCGGGGCCTGGGAATACGCCCAAATGTTTTTTGAAAGCCGCAAAGTGAAGCAGGTTTTCATGTTGAAACAAGGTGGGCATGTGCCATTTGAAACACTCTTGAGCCTGCGGCAATTCTCGGGCCCAGAACAAGCGCATTTCGTTCATTCGGCGTTGTGCTTCTTCGGGGAGTTGGTCGATGTAGGCATCGATTTCTGCACTGGGCATGGAGCAAATTACTATCTTCTCGCCATGAAACGATTAGCCATGGCTCTGTTTGCGCTCTGCGCATTTGCCGCTCGCGCCCAAGAAGCCGTACCGTCTGCCTCTAACCATGAAGCAGCCTTCCCTGAATTGACCGATTGGTCAGCTGCTTTGCAGGCCGCTCAAGAGACGGGCAAACCCCTGTTTGTGGATGCCTACACCGATTGGTGCGGTTGGTGCAAGGTCATGGATAAGAAAACATTTTCACTCCCCGCGGTAAAGCAGTTTATGAATGAAAATATGCTGTGTTACCGCATGGATATGGAGCACAACAAGGCCAGTCATAACCTGCGCTTGGCCTTTGGCGTGAATGCATTTCCCACTTTCGTGATCCTGAATCCCGACGGGACTTTGATGGGTAAGCTGGTTGGGTATAGCGATTCAGCTGAATGGATGAAATCCCTGGGTATGTTTTTATCCGAGCCGCATGCCAAGAGACCGGGTATACCGGCTTTTCAAACCATTCAATGGCCCGATGCAATACAGGCCTATGCCGATTCTGATTTTGAAAAGCGCCCTGAGGCAGAAGCCATTCAATTGGCCTTAACCCAATGCGAACCGGGTTCGTTCATGTGGTTTGCCTTAGCCATGAATTTCTCCTCTTTGTTGGGGACCCAAGAGATGGAATATTTGCTCAATCACCGCGAAAGTTTGGGGCAGCAATACGGCTCTGATATGGCCAATGATTTGTTGCAAAATGCCCTCATGCGCCGATTGTATGCGTTGACCAAAACAGCGACCGAACCCGAGTTTGACCAGGCGATTGCCGATTTTCTAGCCGTTCTTCCTGCCGATACCCTGACAGCCTTGTCCATGCAGGTTCGCTTTTACAAGGAGAAGGGGAACTGGAAAGCCCTGGTTCAAATTCTAGAGAAACAAAGCGATGAGGCCATGATCAACAGCTTGAGCTGGGCCATTTACCAAGGCTGCGACGACCAAGC
>JAURGZ010000065.1 GCA_030833525.1 Bacteroidota bacterium
CAGTGGCTCCCTTTTTTATGTTCTGGCGTAGAATCCTCATCGTTTGGCTGACTTTGGTCGCCGTGCTGCGGGCCCAGCCCTTGCCCCATACTTGGAACCACGAGCAATTGGGTACGGTGGCTTTTGTACAATTGGAACGGCCTATTGCCTTAGAGGATTGGCCGGTATTGGCCGAGAAATTGGGAGCGGCCCAAGGCAGTCGCTGGCGCGAGATTTCCAGATTTAGCGATGAGTTGGGCCAAGAACACATTCGATTGCAACAGGTGGTTTCCTCGTCTGATGTATATTTCGGCGAGGCTATTTTGCACCTTCGTTCAGGCCGCATATTTCGCGTAAACGGAGCCTTGGTTCCAAGCCGTTTGTTGTCGGCTGACCCGGTGAAAAACCTGCGCGATCCGATGTTCGATTTGCAACACTATTTGGATCAGCAACCCGTGGCTCGTTGGGCCTGGGAAGATGAAGGCATGACCCGCTTGTTTCAGCAGGTTCAGGGACGTACCGATACTGGATTTTATCCGCAGGCGAAAATGGTGTGGTATGCCCCGGTCAACCAATTGGATCAGGCGCATCGTTTGGCCTACCAATACAAGGTTTATGCCGCTGATACAGCTTGGGCCCGAGAGGTGTTTTTCGACGCCGGAACAGGAGCTTTGCTGGGCGAGCACGAACTCATTCACCATACCGATGTGTTGGGCAAGGCCAAGACCAAGTATTCCGATACCCAGTCCATGGTCACCGATAGCATCGGTTCAGGTCAATACCGACTGCGCGAGGCCGGTCGAGGAAACGGCATCGAAACCTACGACATGAACAACGGCACGAACTACAATTCGTCTGTTGATTTCACCGATGCCGATAATTTTTGGAACAATGTCAATGCCCAGAAGGATGAGGTGGCGCCTGATGCCCACTGGGGGGCGCAAATGACCTTTGATTACTTCAAAAAGGAACACAACCGCAACAGTTACGACAACAACAACGCGAAGATTTACAGCTTCGTACACTATTCTTCCAACTACAACAACGCCTTTTGGAACGGCTGGTGCATGACCTATGGCGACGGGAATGGTACCACCTTCACACCTTTGACGGCCATCGATGTTTGCGGGCATGAGATCGCCCATGCGGTGACCAGCAACACGGCCAACTTGGTCTACAGCTATGAGAGTGGAGCCTTGAATGAGAGCTTCTCCGATATTTTCGGAAATGCGGTTGAGCAATATGGGCGTCCGAATGACTGGAGCTGGCGCATCGGCGAGGACATGACTCCCTCGGGCAATGGCATTCGCGCCATGGAGAACCCCAACTTGTTCAACCAGCCCAAGTTTTACAAGGGGGTCAAATGGTACAGCGGTACCGGCGACAATGGTGGGGTGCACTACAACAGCGGGGTTCAAAACTATTGGTTTTACCTGCTCAGCGAAGGGGTTACGGGCACCAACGAAAAGGGCTGGAGTTTCTCGATCGATAGCTTAGGTATGGAAGAGGCGGGTAAAATTGCCTACCGCAACCTGAGCGTATACTTGACCAAATCGGCCCAGCACAGCGATGCGCGTACCTATTCCATCATGGCTGCTACCGATTTGTACGGCAACTGCTCTCCTGAGGTCATTTCGGTGACCAATGCCTGGTGGGTTTGCGGAGTGGGAAGCAAATACGACTCCGCCTACGTGAAGGCCGATTTTCGCTCAGATACCCTGGTCTGCCGCACCGGTCAATCGGTGCAGTTTGCGAACAAGAGTGAGAATTTCATTTCTTTGACCTGGTACTTTGGCGATGGTTCTACTTCTACAGCCCTTAATCCTACTCACGCTTACGGCAGTTACGGAACCTACGATGTATCGCTGAAAGCGGTGGCCTGCTCGGGTACCGATACCGATTCCATTTTCATGGCGGGCCAAGTGCAGGTCGATTCGATGGCCGACCTCTGTTTCGGAGTCTTCATGCCCGAAAGCGGCCGCGATACGGCTTCGGCTTGTTTTGGATTCATTTACGACGACGGGGCTGACGGCACCTATAACCCCAACCGCAATACGGCCTTGGTGCTGCAAATTCCAGGTGCCGACTCCATTCGATTTCGTTTCTTGTTCTGCGATTATGAAAGCGGATACGATTCCCTGGTGCTTTTCAAAAACAACGAGTCCTGGGCCAATAAATTGGGTCGTTTGACCGGCAGCAATCCCGCTTTGCAGGGCAAAGCTGTGGGTACTTGGCATCAATTTGCCGGCCATACCTTGATCCTGAAGAACTATACCGACCCAGCGGTCGAAGGCGCGGGATTCAAAATCGAATTTGAAGGCATTAGGCCCGCCTTGTCAGTGGCCTTTGATCCTGGGGCCGATACCTTGATTTGCTACGGGGACAGCCTTGCTTTGAAGGCCCTTGGAAGCGGCGGCTGGTCACCCCAGTACCTGCATTATTGGAACGGGCAGCGCGGACCCTCTCAACGCTGGGTGCGTCCCTTGACAGATTCGGTCTTTACCCTTCGCTTGCGCGATGCTTGCACTTGGAAAGAAGCCTTTGATACGATTCGCATTTCGGTGCGCGAACCGCTTTCGGTTTCTTTGAACCTGAGCGATACGGTGATTTGCGAAGGCAATGCGGTCTTGCTGTCGGCCCAAGCCTCGGGTGGCCTGAGCAGTGCTTATTCCTATTCCTGGAGTCCAGGTTCGGGCACGGGATCGAGCTTGCTGGCCGCGCCAGCGGCCAGCACCCCATACCGCGTGGTGCTCAGCGATGGTTGCAGCGACCAAAGCGATACGGCCATGGCTTGGGTGAGGGTTAAGTCTTCTTTGAACATTCTGGGTCCCAGTGATACCTTGGTTTGCATTTCCCAGCCGCTGAGCCGTTTCTTTTCGGCCAGTGGGGGTGATACCCTGGGATATACCTGGACCTATTGGGCCTTGCCCTTGGGCGTCCTTCCCAGTGGAACGGGAAGCAGCTTTTCGGGTCAAACCTTGTCGGTGCTGGAAATCCCTGCTGATACGCTGGTACTTTGGGCTCGCTTGAGCGACGGCTGCAGCGTTTCGGCTGACTGGGATACCGCTGTTTTGTATACGCATCCTGCTTTGAGTGGATTCATCTCGTCTGATACCAGCATCTGCGTAGGCTCTTCAGTCTCGCTGTGGGTGCAAGCCTCAGGCGGTCGGGGAATGGGTTACTCAGCCCAATGGACCCCAGGACCTTCGGGTTTAGCCGTCACGGTTCAGCCCAGCGCTCCGACTTCGGTGTATGCCGTTGAACTCAGCGATGCTTGTTCTCCAAGCTGGAAGGACTCGGTTCGCATTGACTGGTTGGCCCCATTGGACCTGAAGCCGGTGGCCGATACCACTTTGTGTTGGGGACAGCGCTATGATATAGATGTGGCTCCTTCGGGCGGCCGGCCGTCCAGCTGGAAGCTGGACTGGGCCCCGGGCGGGCCCGGGGCTCCGCAGCGAACGCTGCGGCCGGCCGCTAGTGGTACCTGGAACTACAGCGCCATTTTGAGCGATGCCTGTACCCTCCAAAACGACACCATTGCCTTTCAAATCCAAGTGCGCGACTCGCTCTGGGCTCAAATTCAGTTTCGTTCGGCTGCATTGTGCCAGGGCGACAGTGCCTTTGCCCTGATTTCGGTGGGCGGCGGCGATTCGGCGAATTATACTTGGAAATTGAATGGCAAAGTCGCGGCGCCATTGAGCAAAGCCTGGGTGCCTACAGCCAGCGAAACCTGGACCTTTGCTTTGAATGACGGCTGTTCTTCTGAGGCTCAAGCTGTGGCTTCGCTGTTGGTCAATCCCACCCCTTCAGCCAATTTCTCATCGAGCGCTTCTGCTGTTTGCGAAGGTGATTCGATCGTGGTCAGCATCGTAGGTCAGAACCTGTTTACCTGGAGTTTGTGGGCTCGAAATCCGGGTGACAATACCTTTACCTTCGGTGGGCCTACCCAAGGCGATACCTTGGTGATGAAACCCTCTCGTTCTGGCCTGCACAGCCTGGAAGCCGTGCTTCGCTCCCCTGCGGGTTGCTGGGATACCGTGACCCTGCCCTGGAATTTGAATTGGGTGGCATATCCCGAAGCGCAATTCAACCTCATACCCGACCAAGCCATATCCTTGGATCCCTTGGAAATCAGCACCTGGTCGCCGGGGGTTCAACTGGTCAATAAAACGGCGGCTTGGGACCAATTGGATTGGCGCATCAGCGACGAATCCAATTACCAGGGCCCCAATGTGTATCACAGTTTTAGCGATACCGGCTTGTATGGGATTTGGTTGATCGCCGAATCGCAGCCCGGCTGCACCGACAGTGCCTACCGAGAAATTCGAGTTCGCCAACTCTATCAAATCTACCTGCCCTCGGCATTTACTCCGAATACTGATGGCCTCAACGACGGCTGGAAACCCATTGGAACCGGTATTGAGTCCTTGAGTTTTACGGTTTACAATCGCTTGGGCCAACGGGTCTTTGAGACCGATGACCGAAATGGAGCTTGGAATGGACATTACGCCAACGGGGAGCCATGCCCACAAGGGGCCTATTTGGTGGTTGTGAAGGTGCTGGATTTTCAGGGTCAAAGCCACGAAGAATCCCGACTTTTGTACCTGCTTCGATAATCATGATTGTATCTGTTTTGCCTTCGGTCATAGCCCTCTGCCAGCAGGTGGGGTATTTCCAGTTGGGTCATCTGAATGCCGTTGGCATGGCTGAGGTGAAAGACAAGGGCTTGAACCAGCTGGTTTCCTTTGTTGACCGCCAAAGCGAGTTGGACCTGGTGAAAGGGTTGGAGCCTTTGGTTTCTGGGGCGAGATTCATTGGTGAAGAATTTACGGCTGAAGAATGCAATGTAGAGGGCTATACCTGGGTCATCGATCCCCTAGATGGCACCACTAATTTTTTACATGGACTGCCTGTTTTTTCGATTTCGGTGGCCTTGCTCAAAGAAGGAAAGCCCATTCTGGCCGTGGTGCATTGCCCGGCCTTGGAAGAGACATTTTCGGCCTCCAAGGGACAAGGTGCTTTCCTAAATGGTGAGCCCATTCGGGTATCGCAAAATGCCAGTTTGTCTGCCTCCTTATTGGCCACGGGTTTCCCTTATTACGAGTTTGCCAAAATGCAGCCCTATGTAGATTTGCTCAAGACCTTCATGCAAGGGACCCAAGGGCTGCGTCGCATGGGCTCTGCCGCTATTGATTTGGCTTATACGGCTTGCGGTCGTTTCGATGCATTTTTTGAAATGAACCTCTCTCCTTGGGACATTGCAGCCGGCATTTTGCTGGTGGAAGAGGCCGGTGGGGTGGTGACTGATTTCAAAGGAGGCGACGATGTTCTCTTTGGTCAAGAGATTATTGCGAGTTCTGCGAATCTTTTCCCTGCATTTTTTCCGGTAGTTTCTGCGCATTTGGCCTCTTGATTCTTTTGTTAGGGGCTAATTGTGGGCTATTTTGCGTACAAGCATGTTTTGGCTGGGCGAAATAGCAAAAGGAATTGGGTATGGACTCGCCATTGGCTTGCTCAGCTTCGGCCCTGCCTTTTTTACCCTCATACACACTGGTATGCAGGGAGGCCGAGGGGCCGGTCTGCGCTTGGCTTTGGGCATTTTCTTGAGTGAATTTACCGTGGCCGCTGCCTGCTACTTGGGTTTGGCCGATTTGTTCACTTTGCCCCTGGTTCAGGTGGTGTTTTCAGGGGTGGCCACGGCGGCCATTGCCTATTTGGGACTTCGGGGCTGGTTCACCCGTTACCCTGAATTTGCCCGTAAGTTCAATGAGCCGGTTGCCACCACTACCAATGTATTCAAGGGCTATGTTTTGAACCTATTCAATCCCTTTGTCTTGGTGCTTTGGGTGAGTTTGATGGGAACCATCGCGGTCGGAACCGACTACTTGGTGCATCCGCGATTGGCCATTGCCGTGCAAATGGCGAGCATTCTCTTGACCTTGTTTGCCCTGGATCTGGGCAAGGTCTACCTCAGTGATTTTCTAGGCCGCAAGTTGAACCTGCGCCTGTCCTTTTTCATCAACCGTTATTTTGGGCTGCTCATGGTGGCCTTGGGCTTGTATTTTGCTGTTCAATTTGTGCGGGTTCTCATGCCGCTGTTGAAGTCATTATGAGCGCAATTGGGGCCCATATCAATGAATGGTTGAACCTGGTGCTGGGTATGATCATGTTCGGGCTAGGCCTTTCCTTGAAGAAGGAAGATTTCAAGCAGTTGTTCGACCAACCCCGCTCTTTGGCCATCGGTTTGGTGGCTCAGATGGGGCTGCTCCCGCTGGTCGCAGCCCTGATTGCCTACAACATCAATGTCAGCCCTGAACTCAAGGTGGGCATCCTGATTTTGAGTGTTTGCCCGGGGGGCATTACCTCGAACTTGATTTCTTATTTTGTACGAGGCAATGTGGCATTGGCCGTGTCGCTTACGGTTTGCAACGCCTTGCTGTCGTTGTTCAGCATTCCCATTTTGGTGAATTTGTTTTTGGAGCATTTCTTGGATCAAGGCCAGGTCATTGAGTTGCCCTTTTGGTCCACCATGTTGGAGATTTTCTTGGTAACCGTTTTCCCAGCGGCCCTGGGTATGGTGCTGCGCCTGCAATTGGGGAACCGCTTGGGTTCCTTGGAACGGGTGCTGAACATCAGCCTGCCCTTGCTGCTCTTGGGGGTATTTGCCTTTAAATTTTTAGCGGGGCAGCAGTCGGGGGGGACCAACATGATGTTCAGCGATGTAATCATGCTCACGCCTGCGGTCATTGCCCTGAATTTAGGCAGCATGTTGCTCGGCTTTTTGGTGGGCTTGCCCTTTGGATTGAAATTCAAAACCCGCATCACCATCGCCGTCGAAGTGGGATTGCACAATACCGCGTTGGCCCTGCTCATTGCAGGTGACAAACTGGGGAATCCGACCATGGAAAAGCCTGCCTTGGTCTACGCCTTGTTCTCCTTCGTGTTGACTTATGGAATTGCTTGGCTGCTGGTAAAAAGCCAAAAATGGCTGCCCGGCACCAAGCCTAATGCGGCTTGAGCTGCTGAAAAAAGCCTGTCAGTTCTTCGACTATGGCTGTGGGAACCCATTGATTGACCGACCCATCGTTCCAAAGCTCTTCGCGAATTTGCGTGGCAGAAATATCCAACAAGGGAGCATCGTACCAAGTGGCACCGAAGGGCAGCTCTCCCGAGGGTTTTTCGTATCCGGGTCTAGCGTACACGTGCAGCGGCGTCAAACGGCACAATTTGTCGGCCTCTTGCCAGCGGTGAAATCCATACAAATTATCGGCCCCCATGATCAGGGCAAACTGATGCTCGGGGTATTGCCGGCTGAATGCCATGGCTGATTGATAGGTATACGAGGGTATGGGCAAATGGAATTCCAGGTCCGAAACGCTGAGTTGAGGCTCGCCCTGAACGGCCAGGCGAACCCAGCGCAAACGCGATTCAGCAGGAATCAGGGTCTCTTCGCTCTTCAAGGGGTTTAAGGGGGAGGGGACAAACCAAATTTCGTCGAATTTTCCATGTTCCCGAATGTAGTGGGCGACCCGTATGTGCCCGTTGTGAATGGGGTTGAAACTGCCGAAGTATAATCCGATTTGCGCCATAATGGGCTTAAGGCCTATCCAAAAACTCAGTCACTAACGTTTCGCAGCGTTCAAAAGTTTCCTCTAAGACATCATTGACCACCACGACATCGTATTGGTCTTCGAAACTCAATTCGTAATTGGCTTTGGCGATGCGCTCCTTTAGCTGGTGCTCGACTTCGGTGCTTCTTTTGGTGAGTCGCTCGAGCAACACTTCAACGCTGGGCGGGCGAAGAAATACGGCCATGGCCTGCTCACCAAACTTGCGTTTGAGGTTGAGCCCGCCTTTGACATCCACGTCAAATACCACGGCTTTGCCTTGGGCCCAAATGCGCTCTACCTCGCTCCAAAGCGTGCCATAAAGTATGCCGGCATAAACTTCTTCGTGTTCCAAAAATGCTCCTGCTTCAACGCGGTGTTTGAAGTCATCTAGGCGCAAAAAGTGGTATTCACGCCCGTCTTGTTCCCCTTGACGGGGTTCGCGAGTGGTGGCCGAAACCGAGAAGGACAAGCGGTGCTCGAGTACCTGCATGAGGTGCTTGACTACGGTTGTCTTACCAGAACCTGAGGGGGCAGAGAAAATGATGAGCTTGTTCAATTCAGGACCAAAATGCGATCAATAGATCACGATTTTCTGGCTGTAAAGGTCGGCATTTTGGCGC
>JAURGZ010000060.1 GCA_030833525.1 Bacteroidota bacterium
AAATGCAAAAGAAACCCCCAGTTTTTTTCTCAATTTCTGCAAATCATCGGCACGGCGCTGGGCTCCCTCTTCGGCACTTTGTTCGGTGAACAAGGAATAGCCGATCTCTTTGGCCCAGGCATTCAATTGTTCATCGCTAACGCTCTCTTGGCGATCGAGATACAGGCGTTTATTGGGGTAGTTTACCCGCACATTTTGCACCCCGTTTTGGTGCCCCAAATAGGTCTCAAGACTGCTGGCACAAGATGCACAGGTCATGCCGCCAACTTCGAATTGAACCGGTTTCCATATGGAGCCGCTTTGATCCATCAATTCAAATCAACCGAAATGGGCGCCTTGGCCAGCCATGAATACGAACCGCCCAAGTCTTGCAATATGCGGGTCCAGATTTCGCCCTGGGGTAAGAACAAGTAGGAAGAGTTGGGCGGCGCTAATATCCAAGATTTAGCCTCCAGTTCTTTTTCGAGTTGACCCGGTGCCCAGCCGCAGTATCCGCGGTAGCACAAGAGATTTTCTTTGTTCAACTGTCCCGAGGTGTAAGCCTTGACAATGGCCTCCATGTTGCCTCCCCAAAACAGGCCAGGAATGAGTTCTTGGGACCCGTGAATCCAGGAAGCGCGATGCAAAAATTGAAACGAATTCTCTGGGTCAACGGGCCCTCCATCGTGAATGGGTAGGCCCAGGTCGTCGTCAGCCTCAGGCTCGCCAATGATGTAATCTGAGGGTTCGTTGATGACCAAGCCCACGGTTCCTTCTTCGTCTTTGTCCAACACGATGACCACCTTTCGATAGAAAGTAGGATCGGTGATGAACGGTTCGGCCACCAAATAGGTGCCCGGTGTGACGCTGGGAAGGGGCATAGTCAAATATAGGTCATTGAGCCCGGAAAGCCCGAGGAAAAGTTGTATTATTGTCATGATGACACTTCTTCGAATCTTTTTGGTGTGCTTATTGGGAATGGCCGTTTCGGCTCAAGCACAGGTGATTTGGGTTGAACCCGTTTTTCCAAAAGAAAGCGACACGGTAACGGTCTATTTTGATGCCAGCGAAGGGAATGGAGAACTCAGCGGCGTGGTGCCGGTGTACGCCCACACCGGGGTCATAACCAACAAAAGCACCAGCGGTAGCGATTGGAAGCACGTGGTGGGAAATTGGGGCACCGATGATGCTCGGGTAAAAATGACCTACATCGGCAACAACGTGCACAAGTTGCGCTACCCCATGAAGAGTTTTTATGCCCAAGGCGGGGCCTTTACCCAAGGTGAGGTCATTGAGCAAATGGCCTTTGTGTTTCGCAATGCAGCGGGCACCAAAGTGGGGCGCAGTGCTCAAGGAACCGATATCTATACCCCGGTTTATTCGACGGGCTTGTTTACCAAGGTCATTTGGCCCGAGGGCCCCGCGGTCTTGGGGAATGCAGGCTCGACGCATTCTTTTGAAGCCTGGGCTTCCAAAGATTGCCAACTGATTCTGACCCTCAACGGCGATACCCTTCAAAAGCGCAGCGCTCAAGATAGCCTGCAAGCCAGTTTCGGCCCATTGCCGGCAGGCAACCACTGGCTCGTTTTCACGGCTACTGACGGCAGTTTGGTGCGCCGCGATTCGATTCGTTATACCATGAACCCCTCAGTGTCGCAAAAGGCTTTGCCCACAGGAATGCAGCAAGGATTGAACCGCTTGAGCGATAGCAGTGCCTGCTTTGTATTGCGGGCTCCCATGAAAAGTTATGTCTACCTATTGGGGGATTTCAATCAGTACCTCCCTGATGTGAATTACTTCATGAATTACAGTTCGGCCGAAGGGGTTTGGTGGCTGACGGTAGAAGGGCTGAAACCGAACCTGGATTACGGGTACCAGTATCTGGTCAACGGCGATACCCGGGTGGCTGATCCCTACAGCGAATTGATGCTGAGCCAGTGGGACGATGCCTATATACCGGCCGCTACTTTTCCCAATCTCAAGCCTTATCCGAAAAATGAAACCACGGGCTGGGTAAGCGTTTTCAGAACCAACAAGGCCAGTTACAAATGGAAGGTCAATGATTTTCAGCGTCCAGATAAAGACCGTTTGGTCATTTACGAATGCTTGTTGCGCGACTTTACCAAAGCTCAGAACTACCAATCGCTCATCGATACCCTTTCTTATTTGAAGCGATTGGGCATCACGGCTTTGCAACTCATGCCCGTGGCCGAATTCGAGGGCAATTTGAGCTGGGGATACAACCCCGCCAGTCACATGGCGCTGGATAAGTATTACGGCACTCCCGAGAAATTCAAAGAATTGGTAGACGCTTGCCATGCCTTGGGAATGGCGGTCATTTTAGATGTCGTTTACAACCATGCCTTCAGCTCGTCGCCCATTTGCCAACTGTACTGGGATGCCACCAATTTCAAACCTTCGGGAAACAGCATTTATGCTAATCCCGATGCCAAACATCCGTTCAATGTGGGATTTGATTTGAACCACGAAAGTCAGGATACCCGCTACTACACCAAACGCACCCTCGATTTTTGGTTGGACGAATACCGAATCGATGGGTTTCGTTTTGACCTTTCCAAAGGATTTACCCAGAAAAACAGCGGTAGCGATGTGGGCGCTTGGGGGGCCTACGATCAATCGCGCATCAACATTTGGGACGACTATTATCAGCACATTCAGCAAACTTCGCCTGGCGCTTATGTCATTCTGGAACATTTTGCCGACAACAGCGAAGAGAGCGTGTTGGTGAACAAAGGCATGATGATATGGGGCAATGCCAACCATGCCTTTACCGAACTGGCCATGGCGTACCCGGCTAACAGCGATTATGCTTGGGGCATTGACTCCAAAGCCCGTGGTTGGAATTGGCGCCATTTGGTGGGGTATGCCGAGAGCCACGACGAAGAGCGAATGGCCTACAAATGTTTGGCATTCGGAGCCAACGTTTCTGGTTACAACACCAAGAGTTTGAATACCTATGTGGAGCGTTCAGCCCTGGCCCATAGCCTCTTGCTGCTTACTCCTGGTCCCAAAATGATCTGGCAATTTGGCGAACTGGGTTATGATTTTTCCATCAACCGCTGCGAAGACGGTAGCATCAAAGAAGAATGCCGCTTGTCGAACAAGCCGGTTCGCTGGGATTATTGGACCGCTTCGGCCCCTCGTCAACAGCTTTACTACAAAACGGCGGCCCTGAACCACTTGAAGACAGAATATGCCGCCATTCACAAACCCAACTCCCACGATTACATCAGCTCAGGCAAGGTCAAGAGATTGCGCACCTTTCACTCGGATTTGAACATGGTCGTTTTGGGCAATGTGGACCCCAGCCTTCAATTTGCCAAAGCTGATTTTGCGCATACAGGAGTCTGGTACGATTATTTGAGCAACGACAGCCTTGTGGTTGACAATACCGCGGCTGTGCTGACCCTGGAGCCCGGTGAGTACCGCGTCTACTTGGATCAGCGAGTCGCCAATCCTTTTGCCGAGGAGTTGGGGCTGAATGTAGCCCACTTAGCCGAGGATCTGGCCGATTCCTGGTTGGTTTACCCCAACCCCAGTCAGGGCCAAGTTTGGTTGATGGGCGATGGCTGGGAATGGCTCGTTGTGCGGGACATTCAGGGCCGTGAATGGCACCGCCAATCGGTTTCGAGCCAGGCCCTTGACCTGAGCTTCTTGGCAGCCGGGTCCTACCTCTTGGAACTGGGCAGTGCCAGCGGTGAACGCCGTTCGACCTGGGTGCAGATTCAGCCTTGATTTTGAAATGGAGCCGAGATTTACTTGGTTTTTGAGCAGTGTTTCGGCCTTATAGGCCTCAATTTCCGTTGAAGGGGGCCCTTTATTTGGGTAGGCCCCTGCTTCGGTTGTAATTTGCTGCCGCGTGCTGTTCAACTCGGTTGTATACTGGTTGTTTTTGCCCCTGGTTTGGGTCCTTTACTTCTGCTTGCCGCAGCGGGGGCGTTGGGTTTTTCTGTTGCTTTCCTCCTACGTCTTTTACGGGTTTTGGAAATGGGAATTCGCCGGCTTGATGGCCCTGACCAGCGTGTTGGATTGGGCTTTGGTGCAGGCTATGATCAAGCAGAAGCGCCAGTCTTTCAAAAAGATCTTTGTGGCCTTGGCCTTGCTGACCAACATTGGGCTGTTGTTCTTATTCAAATATTTCGACTTCGCGCTGGGCAGTTCAGAATTGGCCCGGCAGATGTACCATTCGCCCTACACCGCCTGGATCATCGAATTGGGCAAATTCACGGTGCCCGCAGGCATTTCTTTTTATACGTTTCAGAGCATTTCTTATGTCATTGACGTGTACAAAGGGCAGGAGCAACCCGAGCCCAGTTTGCCCAAATTCATGCTCTTTGTTGCCTTCTTTCCTCAATTGGTGGCGGGCCCTATCGAGCGATTCGGTCGCTTGCACCAGCAGTTGTTTGCGGCCTATCAACCGCGTTGGGCTGAGCTGCGCGACGGTTTTCGCTTGCTGCTGTACGGCTTGTTTCTCAAGGTTGCGGTAGCCGACAACTTGGCTTCGGTGGTCGATCAATTTTACGCCCAACCCAATCACTTCGATCAAGGCAGTGCTTGGGTGGCTAGTTTCTTTTTTACCTTTCAGGTCTACACCGACTTTTTCGGGTATTCCTTGCTGGCTCAAGGTTCGGCTCTGCTTTTCGGCATACGCTTGATGGATAACTTCCAAAAGCCCTTTTTGGCCAAGAGCATCCCTGAATTTTGGCACCGCTGGCACATTTCCCTGAGCACCTGGTTTCGAGACTACCTCTTCATTCCCGTGGGCGGCAACCAGCGGGGTCCTTGGGTGTTGGCCTTGGCGGTTTTGTTGGTCTTTTTCACCAGCGGATTGTGGCATGGAGCCAACAGTACCATGATTGTATTTGGCCTTGCACAGGGAGTCTTGTATCTCTTTGATCGCTTTGTGTTCAAGCGTTTGGCTTGGGAGTCTTGGATTTGGGATCGCGTACGCCAGGTCAAAACGGGCTTCTTTTTCATGATGACCCTGGTCTACTTTCGCTCGGGGTCCATGGACCAAGCGGTTCAGGTATTTCGGGGTTTGATGGGACGGCTGAGCGGCCGCCGCTACGCGGCGGCACTGGACCAGGCAAGTCGCGTCCAGGCACAAAATCAAGGGGAGATTTTGTTGCAGAAATTGCAAATTGATCTGCACATTCCCCTGTTTCTGTTGGTGTTTTGGATCCTGGATCACGCCATATTCAAAAAGCGCTTCGATGCCTGGGCTGAATCCAAGAGCCTGTTGCAACGCTGGGGCCTATACCTGTTTTTCATCGCCGCCATCTTGATTTGGGGCGGTGCCGTCAACCACCCCTTTGTGTATTTCCAATTCTGATGCAAGCCTGGACCTGGATACGACCCCTTTTTATGCGCCTCTCAGCTGCTTTGGTTTTCTTATGGCTTCTGAATTTAGGCTATGAGCGCTGGGGCTATCCACAAGATGTGGCTCGGTTTTCGCCGGTAAAATCCCACATCGATTCGGCCTTTGCCGAGGCCGACATTGTCTACCTGGGAGAGAGCAGCAACACCAGTTTCAACCCTTGGACCGATACCCTAACGGAGGCGATCAGCGATTTCTTGCAAGCCCACCTGGATAGTCAATTGGCCCATGGCGCTACGCTCACCGGCGCGCCTGGCCAAAAGGTTAGAGCCGTTACGCATCCCAGTTATCACCCCGGTTTGTTTTTGAAGATGCTCGAGTTGCGCGGTGACCGCAAACCCCTGGTGGTGATCACGGTGAATCTTCGCACTTGCGGCCCCAGCGCTGTGTTCAGTGGAAACGAGGCTTCCAATCAACAAGAAGCCTTGTTCTACAGCCAAAGGCCCGCGTTGCTCACCCGAACCTTCTTGAGCCTGCACCATTACGACAATCGCTCTGCCGCTGAGATGGAGCGATTGAAACGCCAGTTCTGGCGCACGCAGCCCTTGAATGATCCCGAACAATTGCCCAGCAGTCCTTACGACTATACCCGCGATTGGCTCGATCATTTGGCGGCTTCCCACTACGAGTTGGATTCGCGGGTACGCAACATGGCCGATGCCTACGTGAAGGAATTCGCTTTTGTTCTAAACGAGCAAAACCAGCGGGTGCAAGATCTGAAAGCCATTGCTGAGTTGTGCAAAGGCGAGGGGATTCCCCTTTTGTTTCATTTGCTTCCTCCCAACTATGCGCACGCCGAGGCGCTTTTTGGCGATGAGCAAACGGCGGGCAATCTGGTTTCTTTCATCGATCGAAACCGGGATTTCTTGCTCCAACAATTCAACCAATGGGGCGTAAAATGCATCGACAATTCCCAGTGGGGCCGCCATGCGGCCGATCATGGCCATCATTACACCGATCAATGGTTTCCAACCGAACATTACGATGCCGGCATTCGGCAGCACATTGCCCAGCAATTGGCCCTATCTCTGCTCGATAAGGCCGATTCCAGTTTGTGGTTGAATCCCCCTGCCCGAAATCGTCCCAACCCCGATATACCCATGCCATTGGCCGATTCCTTGCTTGGCGTTTGGCGTCAATCGGTCGGTCTGGGGGTTCCTTCCTGGAAGCCTGTTTCGGTTCGGGAGCTCAAAGAAGTAGCTTCGGCTTCGGGTTTGGAGTTTTGGAACGGCCATTATTGGTTGGTGGGAGACAATGCACCCTATCTCTTTGAATTCGGACCCGATTGGTCATTTTGGGACAAGCATCCGCTGCATTCGAAGATGGAAATGCCCGATAGTTTGTATCCTGGAAAAGGCAAACCCGACTGGGAATCTCTGGGTGTTTTGAACAACGAGTTGTGGATCTTGGGCTCTGGTTCAAAGCCAGAAAAAAGAGATGTCGCATTGCGCTGGCGAGGCGGGCACCACGATAGCCCTCCTACCTATGCCTCGGTGCAACAGGAATATTCCCTGACCCATTTGTACCAGGATCTGTTTGGTGAATTCAATAAACGCAAAATCACCAACAACGAAGGCCTGGTATTTACCCCGCAAGCGGCCCTATTAGCCAACCGCGAAAACAACCAAATTTCGGTTTTGCCACTAGCCGTTTGGAACGCCGTGCTCGAGGGGCAGCCCTTGGGTGAGGCTCAGGTATTTCGGGTTCAATTGCCGGGTTTGCAGGGTCAGGAGGCGAGTTTATCGGGTCTGTACATCGATGAGCAGAATCGGTTGTGGTTCACAGCCTCGGTTGAACTTCGCGAAGAATCAACCCTAGACGGGGGAATCGCTGGTTCCTTTCTGGGTTACATGAATCCCGACACTTGGATGCCCGCCTTGAATGCCCTGCCAGCCCATGGAATTCAACATGGCGAGGATCGATTGCCCGACGCCATTTGGATGGCTCATGGTAAGCCCTGGAAGTTGGAATCCTTGGTGGTGCGCAAAGGCCGAGTTTGGGCCGTCACAGACTCAGACGGGGGACCCTCTGAACTCTTGGAATTTCAGCTTCCTTAAAGGGAAATCCATGCCCTGAAGGCAGCGGGACCCTTATTAGGTCCCTTGAAGGTCTGGATCAAAAAGCCAATTGCATGGACAGCAAGAAATGCCGGCCGGCTTGAGGGAATACGAAGACTTCTTGAATGACTTCAGGGCTGCCATAGGTATAGCCCCAGCTGTAACCATTGCTGGCATAGCGGGTATTGAACAGGTTGATAACCTGCAACTGCAAGGAGGGTTTCCAAACCTGGCCGCGCAAATTTTTGCCTGCGCCTTCGGCTTGAATCGTCCATTCGGCATAGCGATAAGGGTCCAAACTGCGACTGAGGGTACCGCTGTTGTCTAGGTATTGGCGACCTACCCAGCGGTTGCGCAGCTGGCTGCTCCAGCGAATGCCATGGGTCTTCTCTGTCCACTCACCGGTTTTGGGAAGGTAGAGTCGTCGGCCCCATTCGGCTTTCAATCCGCCCATAGCCGTAAAGCCGGGAGAATAGGAAATGGGGGTGTTTTCAACGCGTTCGACATGCTCTTCATAGGTGGCATAGTCCAACCAAACGATGTCCATCTGAGCGATTCGGTTGTCGCTGAGGCTCGCGTTCCCCAGGGCGGTCAATACCACAAGAGATCGAGGTGTAATCACGGCTTGCGATTGCATTTCCAAGCCCCGACGAAACGAGGCATCGACATTGGTGCGCAGCGCTGTGCCCACGTCATTGACCCGGCCTGTCAATACCAACTGGTCCTTGTAATCCATGAAGAAGGCATTGATTTTTAGATTCCAATTGGGTCGCAAATAATTCCAGCCCAACTCAAAATCATCCAAACGTTCGGGTTTGGCCAAGCTGCCGTTGGGAGCATCGGTATAATCGCTGCGGGCGGGTTCTCGATGAGCACGGCTCCAAGAGGCGAATAATTGGTGATGGAATCCTTGCCAATCCCAACCAATTTTGGGATTGAAGAAGGCGTAGTTATGATTGAAATCGACGGGGCGCAAATCGTTATCGGTTCCCAGACCTTGTTGTTGAACCCAGCGCTCTTGCAACTCGGCGTTCATATAACCGAAGGCCGACCTTGGGCTGCGGTATTTGACCCAAGTGGAAGCCTCGAATTTATTTCCCGTTGATTGGTAGTAGCGCAGGGCTTGGGCCAAATCGGCGGTGCTGATGTGGGTAATGTCACCAAAATGTTGGCCCCAGTATTGGGAGGCAAAAAGACCGGCTTGCCATTGTCCGCTCGAACCTTGGTTTTCCCAGTTGGCGTTTACGCCCAGCAAATGATTGGATAACCAACGCTGCCGGGTGATGGAGGCTTGCCACAGCGAGCTGTCTATGCCGGGGTCGACCCCGTAATCAGCCAAGTTGCCTTCGGGCTTGAACTGTTCGAAATAACCGGCCCCCTTGGTGTGAAACAGGGTGGTGTTCAAGAATTGTTTCTCTCCCAATGGAAGGCGGGTGTACAAGTGGGTGTGCACCTGAAGGTAATTATCGGTTTCGTTGGGGTAGAGGTAGTAATTGTATTGGCTGGGTTGGCTTTGAAACAGGTTCAGGGAGTCTTCCCGGTTGCGGTAGGTATAGCCCAAATTTCGCTCGTAATGAGCTTGTAGGTCAGACGCGATGCCGCTGTATTTTTCGATGGGTACTCCCCACCAGGCTTGGTAGGTTTTTTCCCTTCCTCCGAAATGCAGCAACTTGATGGGTATGTTTTTGTT
>JAURGZ010000035.1 GCA_030833525.1 Bacteroidota bacterium
GGTACGGAGAAGTACATGCGTTAGGTACCGCTGAGCAACCCATTGTCATTGAGGCCCAAGAAGGCAGCCACAGCAGCGGCTTTTTGGAACATCCCGCAGGAAACTGCGAACTGCGCTATGTGCAAATCAAGGGCCTATCAAGCTTTAGTAAAGGACATTGGAAAACACCTGCGGCATTCACCGTTCACGCTACTCCCGATTTGATTATGGACGGCGGCTGGTTCTATGACAACAAAACGGGTGATGACATGATCAACCTATTTGGCTGCCAAAACTTCACAATGACCAATTGCCGTTATGAAAAGACCCTGTCAGATGCTTTTGACAGCGATTTCTCTTCGGGCCTAGTCAAAGCTTGCTATTTTGTTCAAATTGGCAATGACGGGGTTGACGGATCGGGCTCAACCATAGAGATCTTGAATTCTGATTTTAACGAAATCAGTGATAAGGCCATCAGCTCAGGTGAGCGGAGCCACTTTTTGGCAGAAGGCAACCGAATTCGAAATGCCGAATTGGTATTTGTGGCCAAAGACCAAAGCGTGTTAAAAGTCGCCCAGAATGATTTTTCGGGGAACAAGCTGGATTTCGCCGTCTTCCAAAAGAAGCCTGAATACGGCCCGGCCCGAATCGAGTTCACCGGTAACCTTGTTCAATTCAGCGGCTTGTTCCAAAATGGATCAGAGATACAACATGCTGGGCCCGCCATAAAAACAGTGAAAAATGTCGAAGAACTACTCTACGGCAATGTATATGGAAAGGCAACGGTTAAATGAACCCCTATCGATTTGAAAAAAAGTTCTTGCTCGACCCATGGGAGCGCGATGCATTCATAGCGCGTTTGTCTCACTTGGGCTGCAACGAAATTTACCACGAGCGCTGGGTCAACAACCTTTACGTAGACAGCCCCGAAGCCGATGCCTACTGGGATAACGTGGACGGCTTGAGCAGTAGAAGCAAAACCCGATTTCGCTGGTATGGCGAATCACAGGGCCTGCACCCCATCAGAGCTGAACGAAAGATCAAACAAGACGATGTCAACCGCAAATTGACCCATGATTTAGGCGAGCTAGATACCGCTTTGGCCCCACTGCTGTTTTTCCACCAAATCACCCAGCGCATCCAAGAAAACGAGGCAGTCGACTTCTTTCACAGCTTGGTGTTAGCTCCGAGTTTGATCAACCGCTACCGCCGATTATACTTCCTCAATGCTGACCACAGCGTTCGAATCACCATAGACAGCGATTTGTCCTACTACAATCCCAATAACGGTTTATCGGCCCAAGCCCAAGACCGCATCGTGATTGAATTGAAAGCTCCGGCTGAGCACCCCATCGCCCAAGATTTGGTTCCTTCTCAATTGTACAAGAGTTCCAAATACGTGGATGGACTATTGGCCACCCAGCCTCAGTTCTAAACCCTAGCCCTGCTATCAATGGCAGCAACTCGCTTTGCCATTTTCACTTTTCAAGGCTACCGCTTTTGTTTCTCGCAATTTCGCCTTTGATTCTTGTTCGGTGATGGAATAGAAATGACGGGGCTCCAAATTCTTGAATACCTGTTTATTTTCAGGGTTTCCGCCCCACCAAATTTCCACGTCAACGGTTCCTTCGGCAGCACCCAAACCGGCTTCCAACTGCAAACTATTGGCTCCAAATGTACCTCCAGAACCCACGCACAGGTAAAAAGTGCGAGGACCGCTGGGCTGCTGCGTATGAATCAGCACCCGCGAATTTTGAGCATCGCGGTGAACACGGGTTCCCACCAATTTTAGCGCAATCCAATTGTTTTCCTGATTGCCATTCAAGAACAATGCATTTCGAGCGTTATCGCCTTCAACGGCACCGCCCAAGGTGGTGTAAATGTCTTGATCCCCGTCGTTATCCAAATCCCCAAATGCGATGCCGTGCCCTTTCTGCAAATGACCTAAACCCGATTGGGAAGTCACTTCTACAAAGCCCTTTCCTCCTTGGTTTAAAAAGGCCCGGTTGGGCACCAAACTGTTGAATTCGAAAGCCCCTGTTCCCGCATAGAAATCCAGGAATCCATCGTTGTTGAAATCACCAAAATTGAATCCCATGGCATAAATCATGCGATCGACCCCCACCTGTTTGGAGACCTCTTGAAAGCGCTCGTTCCCCAGATTGCGAAACAGCTTGGTTTTGTCTATGCCGGTTTCCAACCCTAGCATTTCGGCCCCCACCTCAAACCCCACTCGGCTCAAAGAGGGAATGGGGAATGTAGCTACCAAAATATCGTCCCAACCGTCTTGGTCGTAGTCCATGATAATGGCTGGAAAACTCATTTCAGGCCCCTTCAAACCTGCCTTCGCCGCGATGTCTTCGAACTGCGGCTTTCCATTTTTCATGCCCCGGTTCATGAACAAGTGGTTTTGACCCTTCAAACTCGATAGATACAGATCCAAATGGCCATCCTTGTTCATGTCACAGAACAGAGCAGCCTTGGCCCAACCAAATTGCTGATCCAATCCGTATTCCTTGATGGATTCTTTGAAGGTACCATTGCCTTGGTTGATGAACAGTTCGCAGGGAAACTGGTATTTTTCATTGTTCTCGTTGGCAATGAAAACGTCCAACCATCCGTCGCCATTGATATCGCCCCAAGTGGCCGTTTCGGTGGGTCTAAACGCAACCATACCGGCGGCCATGGTCACATCGCTAAAAGTGCCATCGCCGTTGTTGCGAAGCAGGCTGTTGGGCCATTCTCCTCCCTCGTCTAGCCAAGCACCGCGCAGCAACAAAATGTCGACATAGCCGTCGTTATCAAAGTCAGCTTGTTTGGCGTTCAAGCCCCCGCGTATGCCCTTTAGCATACCGCTGTTGGTCGCATCGTTGAACCCTCCTTGACCGTCAGAAAGAAACAGGCGAACGTTGTCGTAAAGGCCATATCCCGAGCAGAATACATCCAAGTAACCGTCGTTGTTAAAGTCCTCGACGATGGCGCCACCTGACAGGCCATCGACGTCCATTCCCAGGTCCATAGCCGTGTTCTGAAAGGGCTGCATCAAAGTCTCTTTCGCTTCTTGCGCCGCCAAGTCCATGCGATAAGCGGGGGGCACTCCGTCTGGGTATTGACCCAAGGTCATGTAAGCTATGTTGAGCAAATATTGCGACTGCAAATCCTGCGGATATTGACTCAATATTTCTTCAAAAACAGCTGCCGCAGCCTGCGAACCCGCCTTGTTTTTGTGCCAAGCCGATGATTTCAGAGGCACTATGCAGGAGCTATTATTGTGATTTGCTAAGCAATTGTCGTTTTCCCCTTTTCTCAAATGAGCCAAGGCCAGCAAATCAAACACGGGCTTGAATTCAGGATCCTTCAACGCCGCCTCGCGCGCGCCTGGGTATTTTTCCATCATAGCCCCCAAGGTTCGAATGCAATTGTCTACTTGACCTGCATTCAGCAATTCAAAGCAGTAGCGCTGCTCCCAGCGAATGATGTTGGCTGAATTGGTAAACTTGGGGGTATTGGCCAACATCAGTTGGGCCCTTTTGCCACTCAGGTAATAATTTTTAAACGGGTCTGCTGATTCGGTCAACGAATCTAGCAGTTGCACCATGACCCGATTCCCTTCAAATCGGGGATCGGTGGCCATCATCAAAGAATCTTTCGCTTCTTGATTTTCTTCATTTTTACCGCCTTGGCATGATGCCATCGCCAGCAGGAACGCGCAACAGGCGACCCCTATCCATTTCACTTTCACGCTTAGCTACAGATAATGATTATCTATAAGCGCTAACCCCAAAACGATCAAATTATTGCCTTTGAAAATGCTGATTTACGCAGCTTTTACAATAAACTAAAATACAATTTAGCCTATTAAAGCTCAGGTGACCGAGTTGACATTTTCATGACCTCAATAGGGCGGATGCACCGGTTTGTTTTGCAACAAAACATCCAAGGCATCCATGACCTCATCGGTCAACAAAGGGAGCACCGATGCCGATTGCAAAGTCTCGGCCAATTGCTCAGGCTTGGAAGCGCCCAAAATTACCGTTGAAACGTTCGGGTTTTTCAAGCACCAGGCCACGGCCAATTGAGGAAGTGTAACGCCCAATTCTTCAGCAAATCCCTTCAAGGCCTTCACTTTTTTGGCCGGTTCTTCTTGGAGCAAACGCTCGGCTAACCAACCCAATTCAGCTCTGTGTAGACGAGCCGATGCATCTTGATCGGTCAGGTACTTGCCGCTCAACAAACCACTCGCTAGTGGACTCCAGATGGTGGTTCCCAAACCCACCGTTTTGTAAATTTGGCTGTATTCGACTTCGATTTTATCGCGCACCAACATGTTGTATTGCGGTTGCTCGACCACGGGTCCAATGAGATTATTCTGCCGAGCCACCATATGCGCTTCCATGATTTCCTGGGCGCTCCACTCTGAGGTTCCCCAGTATAAAATCTTGCCCTGCTGAATCAAATTGTGCATGGTCCAAACCGTTTCCTCCATGGGTGTGGCTTTGTCAGGTCGGTGGCAGAAATACAGGTCCAAGTAATCCAACTCCAGACGCTCCAAAGCTTGGTGACAGGCCTCTACCAAATGCTTGCGGCTCAAGCCCCGCTGGGTAGGCACTTCAGCCCCAGCTCCAAAGAAGGCTTTCGAGGAAACCAAATACGAATCGCGGCGCCAGGTTTTCTTCTTGAGTATTTGCCCCATCACGCGCTCAGACTCACCTTGGGCATATACTTCAGCATTGTCAAAGAAATTAACCCCTGCTTCATAGGCCATATCCATCAGGCGTTCGCTCACTGAATCCCCAATTTGATTTCCAAAGGTGATCCAAGAACCAAAGCTCAATCGAGAAACCATCAATCCCGTTTTTCCAAGATTCGTATATTCCATGCACCAAAGATAGCCCCTTGAGCCTACGTCAATGCAGCGAAATTGGCACTTGATTTGTGCAACCCATGACCGTGAAAATCAGATTGCTTGCTCTTCTTTTATTACCCTTTAGCCTATGGGGCCAGTGGAACCGAATGCCGCTGCGGGAAAAAGCAGCTTGGCGAGCCTTGGAATTGGAACGCAGCAAAGAAGCCTTAATCAAATTCGAAGCTCTCTGCCAACACCACAAAGGAGCCAACCCCTCCAATTTTTTAGGCCTATGCCTAGCCTATAGCGAACCCGATCGTTATTTCAACACCGAAAAAGCCCTGCTCGCGGCCGATTCAGCCTGGCATTACCTGCAACTTCAGCCCAGCTATGCCTTTCCCAAGCGAAGCCCATTTGGCCTCGTACAGCTTGATTCTATCAGCGCCCAACGATTGAACGAATCAGTCGCCCGGCGTTTACCCAAAAGCGATTTGCTGGCCCTTTCTTCCCTTCAGTCTGAACTGAACGATTGGGCCCATCGCAGCACCCCACCCCCTTTCTATTTGACGCAAGCCCGCCAACAGTGGTTAGGACCCATTCAAGAGCGTATCGACTCCTTGCAGGCGGCTCCCGTATTGGCCTCGGGCAGCTGCCAAGAAGCTCAAATCTACCTCACCCAAGAGATACCCCTGAAATGGCGAAAGCCGGTGCAAGACAGCCTGTACCAATGGGCTTGGAATGAAACTTTGCAGCGCGACAGAGAGACGGCCTATTTGGACTATTTCGAGCAATATCCGGCATCTCCGTACCGAGATTCAGCCTGGCGACGAGCCGATCAAAAAGCTTATCAGACCGCCATGAACAGCGGCGACCCTGCTGCCTATCAACGCTATTTAAACGACTACCCCCAAGGGCAGTTCACCGATCGTTCCCAATATTACTTGGCCTACATTCAAGTCATTCCCGTGCCCATTTTGCTTCCCGGTGGGCATTATCGCTACGTAGATTCCAGCAGCCTAACACCCTGGTTAAGCGATAGCTTTGAGTTTGCGTGGCCATATTGCTTGCGCAATGTCGGCAGCTTTTGGACCGAGAACGGAGCCACATTTTTTGATCAACATGGCTTGGTGCTTCGCCAAGACTTGCAAGGACAATCCCGCTATTCTTACCTCAACAAAAAAGGCGAAGACCTGATACTCGCCCCTGGTTTCACCGCCTTTGACGAGCTTCTACAAGTGAGTTCACAATTGCTCTTCGTGCGCATTCAAGGGCGTTGGGGTTGCTATCAAAAGCCGGGAAGTTGGCTGCTCAAACCGCAGTATGAAAACCTGAAAATCGATACCGCTCGAGGGGTCCTTTTTGCTCAATGGAACCAACAATGGCAGCTCTTCGATTTGCAGGCCCAACCGCTGTTAAACAGCCCTGTCCAAGGGGGTGAATTCGCCCAATTCTATTCAGCCCATGTTCATTTGCCTGAATCGCTTTGGATCATAGAGCACCTCGACGGCAGTGGTTTATTGAATACCCAGACTTGGACCCTACAAGCGGAGCGATATTCAGCCATACGTCCCTTAGAAAACGGCATAGCCAGCTTCGTTCAAGGCGCTCAACAAGGGTACCTCGACAGCCAAGGCATTCGATTTTCAGCCGCTCACGCCGAATCCTTCAAGGGCCAATGGGCCGTGTATCAATCAGAAAATGGGCTTTGGGGAGTGATAAACCGCCAATTTCAACCTGTCGTTCCCGCCAAATACAAAGAAATTCGGCTGTTTTCCTCTAAAGACAACGGGGCCAAACATGCCATGCTCATACCCGCTAAGGGCAATGCGTACAAGTTGTTGAACAACAGTGTCCAACCCGTAACCTTGCCCGAGCCCATTCTAGACGCCGAGCAGCTTGGCAATAACCTATTGGTCTTGCGCGGGAAAAAAGGCCAATATCTGTATTCTTTGAAAAGCGAAAAGCTGGAATCTCCTACCCCATATTCCCTGGTTACTCCCATTTCGAATGGCTGTTTTGTAAGCCAAACAAAGGGGAGCGATGATACCCTAACCTTATGGATAGACTTCGGATGGATGGGATTTCGCCGGCAACGACCCGCTAACCAAGCTCTAATGAACCAACCCCAATTTTTGGGAGGGCAGCATCTTGTCATTGGTCAAGAATCGGGGGTCGGTGTTTGGGATTGGCAGCGAGAACAATGGGTTCTTGACCCTTCATTCACCTTGATTCAATCTTTAGACAATGGAGATTTCATGACCCGCGACACCTCCAATACAAACCTTCTATGGCATGAAGGTAAAAGCCAACCCATACAAGCTGACGATGCCTCAGGATGGCAATTTCCGGGTTATTACTTGGTCAACTTTGATTCCAAAACGCATTGGTTATCGCAAGCGGGGCGAAGCTTTATACAACGAAATTGAAGACGGTCATTGAAAATTGGCCAGAGCCTATGTAAATTCGGCTAACACTAGCCTATGAAAAAACAATTTACTCTTATGGCCCTGATGGCCTTCAGTCTTTTGGGAATGGTGTCTTGCCGCTACGACGAAGGCAATAGCCTTTCGCTTAGAAGTCCCGATGGTCGTCTCACTGGGCGCGTTTGGGAAGTAGTCAAAGACGAAACCTTGGTCCTAACCAACCTTTCCTACCAGTTTGAATTCAGCGAAACAGGCACCTATACCATGAAACAAGTCTACACCGATCCCTTCAGTGGAAACGTTATCACAGACAAATTTACAGGCACCTGGACTTGGGGCGATGGCAAAAAATCCATTCAATTCCTTCTGGACAATCAAACCGACGTCACAACCGTCAACATCACCCGATTGAGCGCCAAAGAACTGTGGGGCACCTACGATAACGGTTTTAATTCGGCGGTTGAGCTCAAAGCGATGGACTAATCCCCATGAAAAAATTGATATTACCAAGCCTTATTGGAGCCGTCATTCTGTTTGTTTGGCAATTCTTGTCATACGGAGCCCTGAACCTGCACGAGCAGGGACAGCGATTCACCGCCCAGCAAGACGTCATATTGGAGAATCTCAACGGCTTAAACTTGGATGAGGCTACCTACATTGTACACCCCACTCCTCCCCAGTCGAAGGGCCCTGAAGACATGGAAAATATGGCCTACTACCAGGGAAAACCCTGGGCTATGGTCAGCTACCACAAGAGCGACAACAGCAACATGGCGATGAATATGCTTCGCGGTTTACTGGTGAACATCATAATTTGCTTGTTGGCCTTCTCTTTGTTCAGCTCCATGCCTGCTATGTCGATGGTGCAAGGCCTATACAGAGGCCTAGCCTTGGGAGCCATTGCCTTTTTGGTCGAGCCTTATACCAACCACATTTGGTACCAAGGTTTTGGCATTTGGGCCCACTTGTTAGACGCCCTAGTTCCTTGGTCCCTGATCGGTTTGTTATATGCCCGATTCTGGCAGCAACCCCATCGGGAAAAAGCTTTGTAATCGCAGACGATTTTTTGACAAAGCCCTTGGTTTCAACCAGGGGCTTTTTTCATCAGTACTCCTGTACCTTTGCCCTACCATGAAATTCAAATTAGTTCTCTTGGCTGCTGCCGTTTTGACGTTCGCTGCCAGCTGCAAAGAAGAGGAACCCGTTCCTCCCACCAAAACTGAATTGTTGACTGCAGGTCCTTGGATCGGTAGCGCATTGACCGCCAACCCTGGCATTGATCCTTTCGGAACAGGAACCCCCATCACCGATTTGTGGAATTCTGTTTTGATCAGCGCTTGTTCCAAAGACGATTTCACCGTTTACAAAACAGATGGAACCTACGTGATCGACGACGGCGCTACGAAGTGCGATCCTGCCGACCCCCAGACCACTACTGGTACTTGGCAATTCGCCACCAACGAAACCCAAATGATTTTGGACAGCAGCTCTACGCCTTACAACATCATGAAATTGGACGCTTCCACTTTGGAATACCAATTGTTCGAGCCCTTCTTGCAAACCACGCTTACCGTTACTTACATCCGTAAATAATCGCTTCATTTGCCACATAGAAAAGGGCGACCCACGGGCCGCCCTTTTCGTTAACCAACTCTATGAAACCACTACTTAAACTCAAATAGGATTCATAGGGGTAAACACCAAAACCGTGCCCATCCCCCAAACGGGAATGAAAATTCCGATAAAAAAGCGTTTCTAGCAGACCAACGATTAATTCTGCCGCAGAGAGGCAAAATCCCGACCCGTGGGGCTTTCGAAAATCTCCAAGCCAAACAAGCCCACCGACGCATAGAGATGGTCAAAAATATCAGCCATGATGCCTTCGAAGGTAGCCCACTCCTTGTCTTTGGTGAAACAATACACCTCCATGGGAATGCCCTTATCGGTCGCTTGCAACTGACGAATGATGCGGGTCAATTCAGGATTGATCAAGGGGTGTTGCTCAATGTAGGCAGCCATGTACATGCGAAATACACCCAGGTTGGTCATTTGACGACCGTTGATTTCCAAGGTCTTGTTCGCGCCTATTTGTTGGTTGTAAGCTTCGATTTCAGCCTGACGTGCCGCCAATGGTCCTTGAATGAGCTGAATTTGCTGCAGGCGTTCATACATGTCAGGACCTATGAAACGCACCGATGAAATCTTCACATGCACGGCTCGTTTGATTCGACGACCTTCTCCCTCTTCCATGCCACGCCAGTTTTTAAAGGAGTCTGCCGTGAACGCATAGGTAGGAATGGTGGTGATGGTCTTGTCGAAGTTGCGAACCTTTACGGTCGTCAGGTTGATCTCAATGACGTTACCGTCAGCCCCGTACTTCTCCATGGTGATCCAATCATTGACGCGCACAATGTCGTTCCCAGAGATTTGGATTGACGAAACAAAGCCCAAAATGGTGTCTTTGAAGGTCAAAATCAAAATGGCACTCAGGGCACCAAAAGCGGTGAAAAGCGACCACAAGGGTTGGCCGCTCAATTCTGATATCACAAACAAGACACCCAGGATCCAGTTGATGATGTTGATGAGCTGCGTGTAGGCTCCAATGGGCTTGTCTTTGAAAACATCGGTTTCCAATAGAATGACTTTCAAGGCGCGCAGAACCGACTGAATGAACAGCACAATGGCGATGATGATGTACACATCAATCACTTGCTTGAGCGGGGCAATCCATGCCGGATAATCGGCAAAAACAATTCCCAATGAGGCTTTGGCCAAGACAGCAGGCACTACATGGGCCAACTGCTTGAATACCCTTTTTTCAACCAAAACATCATCGACGGTCGTTTCTGAGTTTTTCGCCAAACGAGTGAGGAAATTCAGCATCCACCGGCGGGTAAAAAAGTCGATCAACAGAATCAGGACAATCAGAATACCCAGCATCAATAATAAATTGGCGAAGGCAGCCAAATCGGGATTGACACCCCAGTCCAACAATTGTTCTTTGAGCCAATGGGCGCAGCGTATTTCTATGCTTGCAGCATTCAACATGGAACAAAAGTAAGCAATCTCTAAAGGGCTCTACCCAGCAACTGCCGCTGTGTCCATTACGGAAGACCACAACTGATAGCGCAATTCCAAAGCGCGACATGCTGCCTGTGTTGCTTCTTCCCATTTCTGAGCGTCATCCCCGCAGAGTTCTTGCATCAATTGCAAACTCAAAGGACCATGATCATCGCCATCGAGCTCAATGTGGCGTTCCATGTAGTAGATGAAATCTCCCAACTCGGGGTGTTCAGCTTGCATGGCCTTCAACAAGGGCAAAAACAAATCTGGAATCAGATCTTCACGCCCGAAGGTAAAGGCTGAAGCCACCTCGTGCACGGGGGCATGCAAGGCTAGGTTCAAGCTGTAACTGACAAACTCGCGAACCGCTGCATTCGAACTTGCCAACTCCATAGCCCGGTCCCAAGGCATGCCATTTTGAATGTCCTGAACCATCTTCAATATGGGCGCAGCATTTGCTCCAGCGGTCTGCATGGCTTGTACGTACAATTCAAAATGACTCAAATGGCCGCCGCTCGGGATTTCATCGCTTTCTTCTCCCAAAACGATTTCATTGAGAAAACGCCGCAAACTGGGATTTCCCGTAGGTACCCAAGGCAAGCTCAAGCCAGTACAATGATGCTGCAGGGCTTTCAACAGACTCATGAAATCCCATACCGCAAAGACATGGGTTTCCATGAAGGATTGAACGGCAGAAAGACTTTTCAAGTCTCCATACAGCCGATGTTGAAGCAGGCGTTCACGAGCAGGTGCAATGCTGGATTGAAGTTGTTCGATGTGCGATGTGATCATAAAAAGGAGGTAGCAAAACAACAATGCAAGGCCAGAACAGTTGTTTGAACTTGTACCATCTTTCGGTCAAGAAACCGCCAACACCGCTAAGCGCAACTATTCTTCAGCTATGACGCGGTATACCACCTCGTAAAGGCCGCGTTTCGCACTGAAATCTTCGTCAAACGTACGCTCGACCTTGTTATCAGCACCCAATTTGTTGAGCGCCACTAAGCTACCGTCGTAGCGAATGCCCATTCCCTCGTAATCGCTGAAAGTATAAAACCATTGATAGCTTTCACCCGCTGGCACAAAAACAGATTCATTGAATTGATTCCCGTAGGGATCTTTCCACTGGAAACGGGCAATTACCGGCACCGACCGCTCATTGACCACCTCAGCCCTCATTTCGACACTCAGGGCATACCAAGGCTCATCCCAAGAGCAGGAAGAAAATCCAAATCCTAGCAGAGCGAGCAAAGAGAACAAAATGGTCTTCATTTGTGAATGTTCAAGTGGTAAATATAACGTAGCCCGGCACTTAGCACCGCATAGCGAGTGACTTGATTGAACGTACTGTTCAAATGACGGCTGGAATACGAGGTTCCGAAGGGACTGTAACTATACGTTTCCTCGTATAAGCTGTAGGCCAAATCCCCTGAATAAACCTGGGCTGAAAGGCTTATGCCCCAACTGCTGCGCTCACTCAAGTGCTGCTCGTAACTAACATCCAAACGGGGATTCAAGGTTACTCGTTCAGTTGGGTACTCAAAAACGGTCCTCTTGAGCCGCAGTTCATTAGCCGATTGAAAAAGCGTATCGACCACTCCATTTGGGACATTCATCCAATCCTCTATGTTTTTGCTTCTCCAGCCTATGAAGTAATTGAGCTGCATCGACAGGCCCAATCGAAGCAAATACGGGCGCTGTACCCCTCCTTCAAAACGCCAAACTGGGCCAGAGGCTAAAAATCCGTGCTGAGCGCCTCGAACACCTTGAAAGGGTTTCCAATGGACTCGCATCAACATGCCTTGCTCAAAACCCAAATAGGTCGCCCAATCTCTTTTCTCGCGCCAAGATTTCGAATAACCGTATTGCATGTGCATTCCCGGCCTATAAGGATAACCATACCCTTGAACCGGCAATTCGGCGTTGCGAAAACTGACAACAGGGTACTCAGCCCCTACCCAAAGTTGCGGCCTTACCCAAGCCCTGGATTTTTTAATTCGTTCTAAATTTTGAAAGGCAATTGGGGCTTGGGGCAGAACAACAGGCGATGCTAACACTGAATCAGAAGAGACCAGCAAGCTGTCGTGTTGGGCGATAGAAAATGAGCGGGTGCTGATTCCAGCCGGTATCCAGTAAGCGTTGGGATTGCCCAATTCTCCATAAAAATACCCGACCAGGTCTTGATACGCCGCAGTCACCAAAACACCCAGACCCATACCCAACCCAGAACCAATTGAAC
The DNA here is from genome assembly GCA_030833525.1 of Bacteroidota bacterium. Lineage (GTDB taxonomy): Bacteria > Bacteroidota > Bacteroidia > NS11-12g > UBA955 > JALRLA01. Next base: position 12,551 of record JAURGZ010000035.1, read on the forward strand.
CTTGGCTCAAACCAATGGCCGCCGCCACTCCTATGCCCACAGGCGCTACCACATTGGTGAGCCCCATGCGCTCGGGCACCACCAAATTCTGATGAAGGGTATAGGGCAATTCCATGGCCTGACTGTAGGGTTGACCTTTGGGACAGAGCAAAACCAACAATGAATCGCCTGAAATTTTGCGGTAAATCATGGCTCGGTGCATGTACTCTTTTTGATCGAATTCTTTGAATTGCACACCGCTATAAACCTGCTGGTTCACCAGCAAATTGGCTGAGGTACGAGCCGTTGGAGAATACAAGACCAAACGATGGCTATCGGTGTATGATTGAAACTCTGTATAAATGGAATCGGGCAAGCTGATGCGGGCTTTGGGATCCATGAATATCTTGTTGCAAGACCCCATAAGCAGGGACAAAAACAAAACAGCCATGGCTTGCCAACGCATGGTTCGAAGATAAGGTTGCCACCTATGAAAACATGCAAAGAGACCATAACTTGACCTTGCCAAAAAATTACACCTCTGAGCAGACGTTTCAAGCCACCAAAACGTTATAGACTTTGTCTATAAACCCATTGGGGTACTCTAGCCCCTACCTTTGTGCAATGCGAGCTCTTTGGAAAATAGGAATCCTGTTGGGATGCTTGGCTCTGCTAAGCCCCAATGCCTATGGCCAACAGTACTTCGTTTTGAATAACAATGCGATTCGATTGGGCACCGACAGCTTGTTCGAACTCACCAAAGATCAGCAATGGCAAAATGGCTCCATCTGGAACCAAAAACGCATCGATTTGCGGGAGAATTTTCGCATTTATGCCAAGTTGAACTTTGGAACATCAGACGGTAGCGGTGCCGATGGCATCGCCTTTGTATTGCAAAACAAGAGCAAGAATGCCGGATCGGGAGGAGGAGGGATTGGTTACCAAGGCATTAGCCCCTCAGCCGCAGTTGAATTCGATGTGTTTCAAAATTTGCCCGGCGATCCCGCTGCTGACCATGTAGCTTGGACGCGCAACGGGAATACCGACCACACCGGCGACATTGTAGGTTCCAAGACGGTTTCCAATCTGGAAGACGGCAAATGGCACCCCGTGATTTTCACCTGGGATGCCCAATCCAAAACCATGGTTTGCAAACTCGATGGGGCGCAGATGTTTAGCCAGTCTTACGATCTGGTTAGCAATGTATTCGGCGGCACCCCCTTTTCTTATTTTGGCTTCACGGCCTCTACCGGGGGGTTGAGCAACCGGCAACAAGTCTGGATTGATTCCTTTTTTGTATCCTTTGAAAACGAATGCGAGATCAGCATCAACGGCAAAAGCAAGCCCTGGAACCAATGCTGGGACGATTCAAGCAAACTCAAGGTCACCTACAACGCCCCCGCCAATGTCTACACCAAAATCCAATGGTTCAACGGCGATACAACGACCACAACCACCACCAAATTCGACCCAAGCAACCGCAAAGCCTGGGTTCAGATCAGCAACAAATACGGCACTTGCAAAGATTCGGGTTTTGTCAACATCATTCGACCCGCACTGGACCTACCTGACATCATAGATTCATCTTGCGTAGCCCAAACCTACACCGTCAAAGTACCCGGTTACTCTACCTATCTCTGGAACGATGGCAGCCAAAACCCCAGCATCATCATCAACGCAGAAGGAAAATACGTATTGAAAGTGAGCGATGCCTATGGTTGCAAAACCAGCGATAGTTTCACCTTGAGCCGAAAACCCAACCCGATTCAAATTGATTCGGTGCTGGCCACCCCCGCATCCTGCTTTGGATATTCAGATGGCAGTGTGGCTGTCATTAGCACGAGCAAACCCTGGCAAAAACTCAGCTACTATTGGACTCCCACCGGTGCCTCTACCGCCAAGTTGGTGGGCATTCGAGCTGGCAGCTACAAGGTGCGGGTAGCCGATCAGAACTTCTGCGTCGATAGCGCTGTTTTGGTGGTGCGTGAGCCCGATCGTTTGGAACTGCAAACCACCCAAATTACCGACGCCTTGTGCAAAAGCACCCCTACAGGCAGCGCCCGCATTCAGGCCACTGGCGGCACCCCTTCCTATGCCTTTCGATGGAACCCATCTCAACTGGGAACCAATCCCACGGCCACGAATTTATATGCCGGTTTATACACGGCCTATGCCACCGATGCTAACGGGTGTTTAGACTCCATCAGCGTTTTGGTTCAAGAGCCTGATACGTTGTTGATATCGGTTAGCGGATTTCGAGGCGATTGCGCCGGTGATAAAAAAGGTTTCATCGAATGCCAAAGCAGGGGCGGTACTTTGCCCTATGCCTGGACTCTCAGCCCAGCGCTCAGTCCCGTTCAAAAGGACCCCAATGGGCTTGACTGCGCTTTTCGAAATCTGGCAGCAGGGTCCTACCTGGTCACAGTAACCGACAAAAACGGCTGCAGCGATACGGCTTGGCAAATCATTGCAGCGGTACCTGAAATTCAACTCAGCATCGATACCCTGATTGGAGTCAAAACGGGCCATTGGACAACCCTGAATGCCCAAGTTAGCCCCCCTGGTGATTACACCTATCAATGGGGACCCAGCGACACCTTTCGAAACCAAGCCAGCGAAATCAACCCTCGCATCAGGGCCTTCCAACGCATGTGGGTGAATTTGCTCGTGACTGACCCCAATGGTTGCACTCAAACAGCCCAATTGGCGCTGAACACCTTGGATCCTTTGATTGAGTTTTGGCTTCCCACGGCCTTTAGTCCTGACGCCAATGGCCGCAACGACGGTTACGCTCCCATTGGAGAGTTTGACCGGGCTGAGTTTATGATTTTCAACCGCTGGGGTGAATTGCTCTTCCAATCCAGCCCAAGCCAGCCCGTCTGGGACGGAACATTCATGGGCAACCCTGTTCCTGAAGGAGTCTACATTGTAAAAGCCGATTTATTCTGGGACTTCGTGGGTCAAAAACGCCACGGTTCAACCTCCTTTACCTTGCTGCACTAGACCGCTGCACATGTTTTGCCTTCGACCCGCAACGTTATGGCGACTGCATCGGTTTGTTTATGAGCGAGCTACAAAACGAGGCATAAAAAAGGCCCGCGGCTGCGCCGCGGGCCCTCCAATCATTCAAGTCAAACTTACATCTTTTGAACCCGGTAGGCGCCTTGGCGACCATCGGCCTCGATCCACAAGAGGTACAAGCCGGGTTTCTGTTCGCTCATGTCCACCGAGAAACGCTCCGTTTGGTGGTGCTCATCGCCCATGAATTGCAAACGACCGTCGATCGAGAACAATGCATAGCGAACGCCCAGAGCAGGCTCAGCCAATTCTACCCATACCTGATCTTGGGTGGGGTTGGGAGCTACGGCCACTCCAGGTAAGCTGAAGTCTATGTTGCTGTTGGTAAGCATGGCCTCCACATCGAAGTAAGCCGTATCGGGAGCGCAAGGAGGATTCTTTGCCACCAAGGTTACCGTGAACCCACCGGCTTTACCGTAATTGTAAATGGGGTTGTTTTGGCGACTTTCATTGCCGTCTCCGTAATACCATTCTACGCCGCCATTGGAATTTTTAGAGGCGTTGAAGAAGTTGAAGGAATCGTCAAACTGGGTATAGGTCATGTCAGCCATGGGCTTTTTGACCGTGTTGATCAATTGAGATACCGTGCGTGAACAACCCGCTCCAGACTTGGCCGTAACGAATACGGTGTCACTGCCCGTAGACGTGAAGTTGATGGTACGGGTGGTTTCACCGGTGCTCCACTCGTAAGTGATGCCAAATCCAAACCCATTGGCGGTCAAGGTGACAGAAGATCCCTCGCACACGTTGGTATCGCCTGCGGTAATGGTCACGTTGGGCCCTGGATCAATATTAACTCGAGCTTGACGAGTGGTGCTGCAACCCATGGAGTCAACGCCTACAATTTGATACACCGTGGTAACTGAAGGCTTGGCCAACACAGAATCGGCGCTTACCTCTTGGATTCCATCGGTAGGAGTCCAGCTGTAGGTCATGCTGCGGCCATCAGAAATGGTCAACTTGATGCCCACGGGATCTGCACCGGCGCATAGGGTCGTGTTAGCAGGGGCAACCGTAAAGTTGGGACCTGTGATTTCGCCATTCACATCGACAAACAAGAAGTAGGCGTCGCTGGTATCGCTTTCGCCCGACTTGTCGCAGCTCACAATGCAACGGAAATACAAACTGCGGTTGATGTTCCCGCTTTGCCATTGGGTATTGGGAGTATTGACCGTAGTCCAAGCGCCTGTCAAACTATCGGCGTACTGCCACGTGTAGGCAATGCCTGAACCCGTGCTCATGCCGCTCAAAGTGAACTGAGCGCTACCTTGGTTGGTGCAAATCAACTTGGGATTGGTGCTGATGCTACCCGCGGTGGGCTTGCCAGCGCAGTAGGTCGGATACCCTTCCCACTCTACGCTATCAATGAAAATACGAAAACCACGGGCTGCGTTGCCGCGCATCATGATGTAATTCTCAGTGCCGGTAAAAGAGCCGGGAATGGCGAATGAGTAGCGCTTCCAACCTTCAGAAACTGAATCGGGGTATTGCGCATATGCATAACGAGCCACACCACCAATCCAAGTGGCTCCCGTCAAAGAGCGCGATGTATTCACGAAAATCGACAAACTATCGGCGTTCGTGTTTTGGCTGTCGCGGTACATGTAGAAAGAGAAATAGGTATTGTTGGTACCGCGTTTGCTCCAGTCAATTTTCGGCGTACTCACCGTTTGCGTTATCCCAAACTGGGTGTTGAAACGATACATCGCTGTGCCACTGTAAGGGCTGCAAGTGGGCTGTGTACCGTTTGTTTGACGAGACCATTGGTTGCTGTTTCCAACCCCGGCCCAGCCGGCGGGAACGCCAAAAAAGGTAGCCTCAAAACTCTCTGTGAAAGTTTCGGCCTGCGCCCAAACTTGGCTCGAAAGCAGCAAGCAAAGCGCTGAGAGTAGGTATTTTTTCATGATTATTGGTTTCCGTAAAGCAAGTGAATAACGCCCGCATCTGAAATGATGCGAGAGGCCTCTACCGTTTCATCGTAGAGTCCATAAATTTTGTATACATAAACCCCTTCAGGCAAGGGTTTACCCATGTACATGCCATCCCAAGGTTGAGTCAAGGGCATGTCTTTGGCCAAGCACTCTCCCCAACGGCTGTAAACTGACCAGGTACCTGATTTGATGGGGCAATCGGTTTGAGGCATAATGCCGTCGTTGCGACCATCTAAGTTATGGGGAGTAAACGCATTGGGCATGTAAAAATGACAAGGGCATATTTCAGCATGTACAATGACTGTATCGCGAATGATGCCACAGACATTGGCCGTGGTTAAGATGAGCGTTTGGGTGTAAGCCACCAACAGTTCGGGGGTTTTGGCGCCGTTGCTCCAGCGGTAATCGAATGGACCTCCAAAAGGCTGGGTGGCTTTCAAGGTATAAGGCTGGCCTTTGCAGAACCATACTTCCTCATCCAATACATGCAAGGGCAGTGTATCCTGGCTAATGGTGACTGTATCGATGATCGTACCGCAGGCATTTTCGCAGTACAAGAAAAAGGTGCCGCGGGTATTGAAGGTTCGTATGGAATCGGTGAATCCATCGGCCCAGAAATAGGTGCAACCAGGGCGCCTCACATCTAAGGTATAGGTGCCTACAAACCCATCGCAGAATGTAGTATCGGTCTTAGTCAAGGGGGCCGGCAAGTATTCCAAACCCAGGGTTAGGCTATCCCGTCGGGTGCCGCAGATGTTGCTGGATTCAACCCAATAAACTCCAGGGTTGAAAAAGGAACGGCTGGTTGAAGTGCTGCCATTGTCCCACAAATAACTGACAAAGGGTTCAGGGACGATGTCTTTGACGATCACTCCGCCTTGACCCGAACAGAAGAAACTATCGCCCAAATTCAAATCAACTGGGGCCTTTCCTTGAATCAAAGTCAGGGTATCGATGCGGCGTCCGCAAGCATTGATCGACTCCATCCAGTACTTGCCGGGTTGGCTGTTGAATACTCGGTAGGCTTGGGTAGAACCGTTGTTCCAGATGTATTTGCGGTTGCTCACGGGTAGGTTCACCGTGTAAGACCAGACAGGATTGCAGAACAAGGTGTCGCGAAAACCTGGGTGACCGGGCGCCTGGTCTTGCACCACCACTACGGTATCTTTTCGGGTAGCGCAGGGGTTGCTGGTGGTCAAGTAATAGGTTCCAGCCGCAAAAAAGGTTCGAGTGGCCGTGGCGGTTCCATTTTCCCAGGAGTAAGTGGCTGTTTTGGCCTGAGAGGCATCGACCGCAAGGGATCCCACTTCTTTGCACATATAAAGGGTATCTCCCAATACTTTAAGAGGTTTGGGACAGGGCGTGTTGCAGCTCACGTTTTCAGTCAAGGCCACAGCCGTAACACTCAGTCCAAGGTCTGACATGAAATCGCCTGAAATGCTGCTGTCTTTGACACTGTATGAGGTCACGGGCCTACTGAGTGCGAATGAAGTCCAGGTGTAATCGTTCATTCCGCAAGAATTCGAACCAGATGAAACGGTCATGCGGGCCATGTTGGTTTGAAAAGCCGATGGTCGCCCAGCCGCATTGATGCCTCCTGCCGGGCGATGGTCGAGGGGTCCACCGTAGCGACCGCCATCGAAGTTGGCCGTATTTCCGTAAAACAAAATCTTACCTGTTTTGAGCGATCCATTGGCTGCATTGAGCTCCATCAAGCCCACACGGGTGCGGGGCAACGTGTTATCGGTTTGGGCCGCCACCCATAGGCTGCCGTCGTAAACCAACCCCGTAGGGTAATCGTTTCGATTGGTTCCTAAACCCACGGTCCAGGCCAGGGTCTGCGTGCTCAAATTGAATTGGGCCACCAAGAGGTCATTATTGCCTCTTGAATTGGTGCGCCCTCCTATCCATACTGTGTTGCCGTTGATGAGCAAACTATTGTAGGTATTGAGGCCATTGTTGGTGCCCTTGAAGGCCGCTTTCACCGACCCATCGGTGTTCAACAATAAGATAAAGGGCTTTAGATTGGCATTGTTGGCCCCGCATTGCCCTACCACTACTACGGTTCCTGCCGATTCAGCAATCGCATAGGCACGCTGCTGGGTTTCTCCAAAATCAAAGAGGCGAAAAAACTGTTCGTTGCCATTGGTATCAACCTTGATAACC
>JAURGZ010000073.1 GCA_030833525.1 Bacteroidota bacterium
GGCGCATGATGCAACATCGGCGTTTGATCGATGCTGCCAATTTTGCCATCGATGAATACAACCGCAGCTTGAACCCATCGGTCAGCCCCTAGGTTTTTTTGACCCCAATCCTACACGCCATTGCGTATACTTGCGCCATGAGATTTGCCTTTTTGAGTGCCATTGCAGCGGCCCTTGTCTTTGTGGGAGCCTGCAAAGATGAACCTACTCCTATTGACGGAGGAGCCTTTGCGGTAAAATTGACGATTACACCGGCGCTGCCAGAAAGTGCTCAAAGTGCTGCGCGCATTTCTTCCAATGTGGGTTGGCTCTTGAACACTTCGGGTGCTTTTTCGAATAAAACTTCGGGAACTTTCGATGTGAAATCAGGCGATGTCGTGAGCATGAACATTTCGTTCAGCTCAGATGAGTACATGTGCCGCGATGTCAAAGTAGAGGCCATTTTGAACGGCAAAGTGTTCAAAACGGGCAATTTTACCATGGGTATGGCCAATCCTTCGGTGGGTTGCAACCACGGTACGGCTGCTGATTGGGCTGTTGCGATTCCCTAACTTCGCTGCATGAAACTTCGCTTATTGGCCTTGGTGCTGTTGGCTTCTGCAGCCACGGCGGTGGCTCAAACGGCCCCCTTCAAAGAGGTGATTCACCTCAAAAACGGCTCGGTACTCAAAGGGCTGATCACCGAATGGGTGCCGGGAAGCAGCTTGACCATACAACTGGCCGATAGCAGCATATTTGTTTGCCCCATGAGCGATGTGGCCAAGGTCACCCGTGAGTTCACGCCCGTGGCGAGCAAACCCAGCAAGAGCGCAGGGGCCTTGTTTGTGCCCCAAGATTATGAATTCTTTGCCTCTTTGGGCTACGGCATCAACAGCGGTAAATACGGGCTCGATGTGGTCAATTTCAACATGGTGTACGGCAAAAACCTCAGTGCCTCGCATTTTGTAGGGGGAGGAACCGGTTTGCGCTACTTTTTGAGCGACAACGAATTTGCCATGCTCCCTCTCTTTGCCGAGTACCGTTACCGCATGGATCGGGGAAGCTTAGCTCCTTATGGGCGAATCGCGCTGGGTTATTCGTTGAATACCCAAGGCATAGAAAAGTCAGGAGTCTTGTTCAATCCCCGCATTGGTGTTGAATTCCCGGCTGGTTCAGCCAAGGTTTGCTTTGACATGGGATATCAAACCCAACAGATGCCCTTTTTGCTGCTCGACAACTGGAGTTTGGTAGAGCGTTTCAAGAACTCTGAAGCGTTGTGCTTCAACGTAGGCTTGGTATTCTAGTGGCGGTCTGCTGCTGACCCATCTGCCTCGACCGAATCTACCACTGCCAAGGCCACTGTTGAATCTGCCACTGCCTTGGCTGCGGCGAATCGTCCCTTATTTGCTCTCATTTAAAATGGGATTACCAGGCTGTAAGCCTTAATTTTCAGCATGCTTTTGAAGAAATCCCTCCTGAGTCTTGGGCTCATCGCGACCGCGGCTTTAGCAAAGGCCCAAACAAGCCCCTGTTTATCTGTTCCCATTGCCATGGAACAGCGAATTCAAGAAGCAACCCGTGTGGTGTACGGTACCGAAACCGATCGTTTCTGCACCTGGGACGACGAGCAGAAAAGCTTGGTAACCCTGCACGCCATTGACGTGGTGTATACCTGGAAAGGCGACATCGTTCGTCGGGTTTGGGTCTTGACCGAAGGGGGGCAGCTGGGCTCTTTGGGGCGCAGCGTTTCAGGAGCTGCTCAAATTCAAGCGGGGCAATCAGGAGCCTGGATGCTCAAGCCCGTCACCCATAGAACGTTTGCCCAATCTCGCATAGCCGATGTATACGAATTGGCTACTGGGCCTCAAGGCTTGGTTTGGGAAGAGAACCAAGCCATTGCCGATTGTTGGGGATCCATCGCCCGCGATTGGGATGATTTTCAGAACCAGTTTACCGCGGCATGGGCTCATTATACCATTGCCATGAACCCCGAAATCGAGACAGATCTTCAGGTGAAAGGTCGTGCTTTGGCATCCATCAGTAGCACGAGTCCCAACCCCATCATGGGTGGGGTGCAAACCCTGACCATCGAAGGTTCTGGGTTCGGCAGCAGCCAAGGCAATTCGTACGTGTCTTTTACCCGTGATGGCAGCAACTATTACGATGCGAATACCGCCAAGGGTTTTGTTTACAAGAGTTGGTCAGACAGCAAAATTGAAGTGGAAATGCCCGAATCGTTTAGCGGCAAGGTTCGCGTGTACGTCAATGGGGTATACGGTGAATCGGCTTCGAATTTGAGCGTAAAGGCCAATGTGGGCATGGCCACTGTAAATCCCAGAGAGTATTTTCATTTGTGGAATTTGAATGAGAAAGGTGGGCATACCTGGTACATACGAAAAGATTTGTACAACAACAGCGAAGCCCGTGCCTGCATTGAAGGAGTTTTTCAAGAGTTTCGATGCAAGACCGGTGTCAATTATACCTTGACCCGTACCCCCACTTGGGTGAAAAGCGACCTCGGCGATGGTGTGAATGCCCTCATGTTTGACAGCGTGGGTTATGAATTGCCCATGGGCGTGGTGGCCTATTACGAGCAATTGTGGTATTCCTGCATCTTGGGGGGCCGCACCTTTTATTACGCCGTTGGGCAAGAGTTGCGCATTTCTACTCGCTTTGATTATTACTATGGTAAAGGCAGCATTCCACAGGGAAAGAACGCCAAGCTGTCGTATGTGCTGTTCCACGAGTTGGGTCACTCGCTTCAGTTGGGACACGTGAATGAAGACGGTGAAAGCATGCATCCGGTGGTGCAAGCTCTGCCCGCAGACAATTGGAATCAGCGCGATACTCTGACCACCTTTGATGTGCTCGCCGGGCGATATCTGGTGCAGGAATCGCAGCAGTTCGACTTTCGCGGATGCGGCGTAAACCCCATGTCGGTCATCAGCAATTGCGCCGACGTTTACGGTGAGAATGTGGCCTCTGAAACTCCATCTCAACACCTAGGACTGAGGGTTGTTCCTAACCCGGCCGTGGGCCCGTCGATCTTATATTTCGAAGGGGTGCAGGGAGCGGTAAGCATTTCCATTCTCAATGCCCAAGGCCAAACAGTAGCCGAAGCTCAAGTGAACGATACCCACTGGGACTTGCCTACTCTGAGTGCCGGCACTTATTTCATTGCTGTTCAAAGCGAGCAAGGCTTGGGTTTTGTGCGCTGTGTGGTGCCTTAAGGCAATTGGGAGAGTTGCGATTTTCCGTAAAAATGGCTCAAAACACTTGCGCAAAGCCGTAAAAATGCGTGCCCCCTAGGCTCGGTTCGTGGGTTATTTGCTGAAGTTACCAACGAACTGACTCTTATGGGATTGAATGATTTTGTTTCCAATTGGTCTGAAGGGCCGTTGCAATTTATTCATGCTTTTCTGCTTGGCTATCTGTTGCTACCCGCTTTGTGGATGCTTGTGGTCGGGGCCCTGATGTGGATCTACGATGAGTTTTCCTTTAAAAGCCTTCGCTTTTCCCTCGGCGGATTAGGCCTCATTTCCCTCTGGCTCTATTTGCTCATTTTGGCCTTTACGGGACATTCATTCAGGCCATTTTTGGACCATTTGCTATTGGGCTTGTGTTTAGGCCTGGTGTTGTCGGTGCTGTCGTTGAGCCGGGTTTTTGAGCCTGCTCATTGAGCTTTCTTCCGGGCTTGAATGGAATAACCCAAACCAAAGCCCCAACTCCATTCACCGCTGCTGTAATAGGCGCAGCTGTTGATTTGTAAGCGGTTTTTTCGCCAGTAAGGCTGCCATCCTAATAGAGGTGTCAAATTGCTTCCCGTAGGGTTTTGTTGGTAGCGAATCGAGGGAACAAACTGAAAGCCTACGAGCCCGCCTAGGGCAGGATAGGCCATTCCTGGCCCCCCAAAATTGACGTACAGTTTGTCTTGAAAGTTGCTCAAGAGATTGACCTGACCCACGGTGATATAGTTAGGAACAGGAATTTGAGCGTTGGCTTTTAGCCCAATGAGGGCCGAGCCCAGAACAAGAATCCAGCGTTTCATCAGTCTTGATATTGCTCGCAATAAGCCTTAAAGTTGTTCAAGATCATTTGCCAACCTTGCTTTTGCATTTCAGCGGCGTTTTGGTCTTCGGGAACGAAGCGCTCGAGCACCCGTACTCCATCGACTACGTCTTCGAAATGCACCTCGACCCAGCGGCTTTCGCCGAGGTCTTCACCCAGTGAAAAAACGAGCTTTTGGTGGGGCATGATTTCCCGGTAAATGCCCCAAAAATCAAACGAGAATGAACCGTCTTTGGCGGCCATGGTATTGCAAAATTTGCCGCCTACGCGAAAATCACTTTCAGCCTTGGGGCAGTGCCAATCGTCTGAGGCAAAGTTCCAGCCTAGAATGTGCTGGCTTTGGTTGAAGCATTCCCATACGCGTTCCAATGGGGCATTGACAATGGTTTGGACTTCGATAAGTTCCATACGCCAAATATAGGCTTGCGGGCTTTGCTCGCCTCTAAAGCCGTTTATTTTGAGGGAAAAATTTGCTTTCTGAGAACCGAAAATGCAGAAGTTGCGTTTTTGCGCGTACCTTGCCGCCGATTTGAAACGAAGCCGGCGTTCATTGGCCCTTTGTCAATGGTAAAAGCTTAGTGATCAGGTCATTATTAGAATACTATGAAATCAGGAAAAGTAAAATTTTTCAACAATGAAAAAGGCTACGGTTTTATTCAAGACCACGCCACAGGACGCGATGTATTCGTCCACAAAACCGGTCTTACCGAAGACGTACGGGAAAATGACGAAGTAACATTCGAAGAAGAAGAAGGCAAGCGCGGCATCAATGCCGTGAATGTTAAAAAGGCATAATAACCTTTCAAGATCCTACCCGGTTTTAGAACCGGCACTGCAAAAGGGAGCTCAGCTCCCTTTTTTTATGCTCAGTGAGCAAGTGCAGTTCCATCCATGAGCACCTCAATCGCCACTTCGTTGCGGCGGTTGACGACATCCCAAGGGGAATTGTAACCCATGTAGAGATAAGCACCGCGGGTTTGAATGCCTTCGGCCGCGAGGGTGGTTTTGAGTTCTTCGCAGTGCTTGGCGATTTTATCGTCGTCGCTGAAGCCCCCGTAGCTCAGAACAGCCAGGGTTTGAGCAGGCTTTTCCAAAATTTGAACCCGGCTCGAATTGGGGCGAGGCAAGGCTTCCAAGTCATAGGCACTGGGCATGACAAAGTGCATGCGCGAAGAGTCACCCATTTCCATGACCACGGGTGCGGTCATGGCAATCTTTTGGCTGCTTTCGTTGGCCCCGAATATATAAGAAGCGATGGCTCTGAAGCCGTTGCTGCCTTCGCTGTCGAACGAAGCCGAGTTGAGCGAAGTTTGAGCCACGTTCATGCTGGGGTAGGAGCGAATCTCAACCTCGCCTATTTTGCGCAACACGGTGTACTTAGGAGTTTCGATGTTGGAGAAACGAAACGAGGCGAAAAGGAGAAGTACAGCGGCTATGGCGACGAGGCCGCCCAAGATCCAGAGCATTTTGGTCATGCAAATGGAACAAATTGAGGCTCAGAAGGTTTGGGTTTTGTGGGTGGATGGGTTTTTGAGTGGGTGGGGTGAATAATTGTGGGCTATTCATTTACTTGCATTTTGTACAGCACTTAATTCATCGACCATGTTTGAAGTCCTTCTCATTCTCGGCATCATCTTCCTTGTTTGGGTATTCCCCATTTACAGCATTTACAAATCTGACCGCTGCCAGCGAAGAGAGAAGGCTGCCTGGATCATTGCTTGTCTATTCATCTCCTGGTTTGCCTGGGTGTTTTACTTGTTGCTGGCACCGTTGAAGAAAGATTGAGATGCGCACGGGCATAGGTTGTTTGCTGGGATTTTTAATCGGCGCTTTGGCGGCTACGATTGCTTTTAAATATGGGTTCGACCCTGATAAGACCTATCAGGAGAACGTGGTAGAAGCGCGCGA
>JAURGZ010000015.1 GCA_030833525.1 Bacteroidota bacterium
AATACCGATCCAGCAGCGAAGAACCGGCTGAACAAGCGGGTTTGCTTTGTATGCACGATGGGCAGTATCAGAGTCTTTTGTTTTCGGAGACAGGGAATCTAGTCGAGCACAACATCGAAGACCAGCGCCCTGTTGGCCGCTATCAGGAAGTGGTTTGGGAGCCTCACTTTGAGTTGTTGCCGAAGCAATTTGACAATGCCGGTTTGCTTGAAAACACCAACCGAAAGCAACAAGTAGGCGACCAGGCCGTGTTGGCTTTTCAAGGAGATACCAACCAGTGGCACCTAGCGGGTGGTTTGTTGCCCTTGGCCAAACGCTTGGAGGCCGATCGCTCATGGGCTCACGATGCAAGCATTCGCCAAGCCGAGGCATTGAGCTTTGTGTGGGTGCACGAAAGCCGAGCCATTGTGATGGCTTTTCAAGACGGAGAGCTTTTGCTCATCAACAGTTACCCGGTCGCCAACAACGCAGAGGTATTGTATTTCTCTTTGGCTCCCTATCACGTAGAAAAGATTCACCCCAGCAAGGTGCGTGTTTTGGTTTGGGCCGACGAGAGCCGGCTGCTGGCCATACTCAACGAATACAACCGCATGAGCATTGCGGCCTTCTCAGCACCCTTAAGCCCGGTCTATGGCCCCAACAAACGGGTGCCATTTGCTCATTTCTTAGCACCATTGATGGAATTGGCCGCATGCGAATTACCGGAGGGGAACTGAGTGGTTTGCGCATACCTACGCGCTTTGCCTCCCATGTGAGGCCCTCAACCGACCGGGTTCGGGAATCCCTGTTTAACAGCCTGCAAAACCAAGATTTAATCGAAGGAGCCCAAGTATTGGACCTGTTTTCGGGTTCGGGCATCATGTCGGCTGAGTTTTTGTCCCGCGGCGCAGCCGCGGTGACGGCCCTGGATAGGGACGCAAAGAACATGGCCAATCTCAAAGCCCTCAAGGCGATGCATCCCTTGCTTGAACCCCTTTCAATTGTCAAGGGTGATGTTTGGAAATGGGCTCCCGAAGAGCGCTTTGATTTGATTTTTGCTGACCCGCCGTACGACATGCCGGGCATACAATCTTTGCCTGACCGGCTTTTGACCTGGTTAAAACCCGGGGGAAAACTCCTGCTGGAACACCGACCTCAATTGGTGTTTGCCCAACCCTCAGAGCAAACCCGCACTTACGGAAGTACCACAATTACTATCTTCGTTTCACCATGAGCCCCCGCATAGCTGTTTTTGCCGGAACCTTTGACCCCATCACCTTGGGGCACGTCGACATTGTCAAGCGAGCGCTGGATCTATTCGATGAGGTTTGGGTGGCCATTGGGGTGAACAGCAACAAAAAGACGCTTTTCAGCACCGAGCAGCGCATGGCTTGGGTCAAGGCTTGTTTTCCAAATGAGGCCCGCTTGCACGTTGACTCTTACGAAGGGCTGACTGTTGAATTTTGCAAAGCCAAGGGCGCCCGGTATTTGGTGCGCGGCCTTCGCAACGGAACTGATTTTGATTACGAAGCGCACATAGCACAGTTGAACAAGTCGCTCTGGAACGAGGTAGAAACGGTGTTTGTGCTATCGGCACCCGAGCTCAGCTACATTTCTTCCACCTTAGTGCGCGATGTGATTGCCCACAATGGCAATTTTCAGCAGTATCTGCCTGAGGCAGTACAGTTTTAACCGCGGGGCTTCAAGGGCCGAATTTCCACGTTTACGTTGTGGAAGTTATCAGGGGTTTTCAGCACAAAAAGAATTTGGGCCGCCACGTCTTCGGGCATGAGCATGTTGTCGTGGGCCTTGATGTTCTCGCTGTGGCGAAAGAAGTCCGTTTTCACGCTACCGGGGTAAATGCAGGTTACTTTGACCCCAAAATCACGCACCTCTTTGTACAGGGCATCGCTGAATCCGCGAACGGCAAACTTGGTCGCACAATAGGCGCTCACCTGCTGGTAGCCCTCCAGGCCGGCGATCGAAGAAATGTTGATGATGTGCCCCCTTCCTTGCTTTTTCATGGAGGGCAGGGCCAATTTGCAACCGTAAAAAACACCGTTTACGTTGGTGTCAAAGAGCTGCTGCCACTGGTCGAGCGAAAGATCTTCGCAATAACTGAAATAGCCCAAACCGGCGTTGTTGATCAAAATGTCGATCTGGCCGTGGGTGTTCAAAACCCGCCCAAAGGCGGCTTGCATCTGCTCGAAATCCCGCACATCGGCCATCAGGCAAGTGTAATTGGGGTGCTGATGGCTGCAACCGCTGCGGCACAAACCGTATACGATGGCCCCTTCGGCCAACAGTTGTTTCACGCATTCTTCACCGATGCCTTTGTTGGCGCCGGTAACCAGGGCAATTTTATTCTCGAGTTTCATGAATTCGTTTCTTTAACGCCTCAAAGCTGGCTTCGGTTTGGTTCCAATCGAAGTTTTGCGAGGCAATTTCACGGCCCAATCGACCGTGCTCGTATGCTTTGTCGTAGTAGTCGAGCAAGATGTTCATCCAGCCGAGCATGTCACCTGCGGCCAAAGCTTCTTGGGCGGCCTTTTCGTGCTGGGGGCCCATTCGGCGTTGCAGTGCCGCGGTTTTTTCGCTCAAATCGGCGCGATCAAAATGACCGTATTCCACAAGCAGGCGCTGAGCGCGTTGTTCTTGGGGAACCTCTAGGGCCAGCACCGGGGCCGAGTGCAGGGCCTCGTAAAATCCATTGGGCAAGGCACATTTTCCTATGTTGCGGCTTTCGTTTTCAACCCAAAGTTCGCGTCCAGGGTTCAACCGCTTGTGCCAGTGCAAGGCAATGGCCAAGAGGTTTTCAAAATGCTCATTGCTGGGCTGGGGTTTTTGGCCCAATCCGCCGAAGGCACTTCCCTTGTGATGCGCCAATCCTTCCAGATCCAAAACGGGGATACCTTCGCTTTGCAAACGCTGCAAAATCTCGGTTTTTCCCGAGCCAGTGTGCCCGCCCAAGACCCTCATTTTCGGCGGATGCTGCAGCGTCTCCAAGGCCCAGCTTCGGTAGGCCTTGTAGCCGCCTTGGAGCAAATACACCGGTTGGTTGTTCCAGGCCAGCAAGGTAGAGGCGATGTGGGAGCGAAGCCCGCCGCGCCAGCAGTGCAGCAAAACAGGGCGATTCTTGCTCAGTTCCAGCAAGCGATCGAAGTAGCTTTCAAAATGCGGGCCTACCAGCTGAAGCCCCAGGCGAACGGCGGCCGTAGACCCGTTTTGTTTGTAGCGAATGCCCACCAAATGGCGCTGCTCGTTGTTCAATACGGGCGCGTTGATGGCACCGGGTACGTGGGCTTGGGCGTACTCGCCCTCGCTGCGCACATCAATCCAAGCGAAATCCTGCTCAAGGGCTTCGTGGATGGAAATGGGAATGGGAAGGTAGCCCGCCATGCGGCTAAGTTACAGAAGCTCTAGCAAGCTGCGGTAGGCCAAAATGCGGTCTCCGTAACGCTCGCGGGTTTTTTGTTGCAAGGCGGGGCCGTGCTCATCGCGGTAGCGGTGGTAATCTTCCAGGCTGGCCGCCGTGTATTGAATGGCGAAATTGACCCCCTCGTTTCCTTGGGCCTCGGTCAACAAACGCAGCATTTTGTGTTCCAAAAAGCAGCCCGTGGCCATCACTTCGGGAATGTGCACCTCTTGCATCCACTGCAACCACTCGTCGGCCATAGACGCGTCTAAATTGCAGGTGACGTTGTAAACAATCATGGTTTACTGGGCGCTGATGCGAATGCGGTAGCCTTCCATGATCAGGTTGGCCAGGAGTTTTTTGCAGGCGGTTTCAGCGGCGGCATGCGCTTCTTCAGACGAAGCGGCTTCCATCTCCAGGGTGATGAATTTGCCTACCCGAACGTCGCTGACTTGGGGCAAGCCAATTTGGCCCATACCGTGCAAAACGGCCTTCCCTTGAGGATCCAACAATCCCTTTTTGGGCAGAATCTCGATTTCGGCTAGGAATTTCATGCTGCAAATATAAACCGAAGCGTGCCCTAAATTCGCCTCATGCGGCAATTGGTGATTCTGACCCTGGGTGTTATGGCGTTCAGCGCCTGTACCTCGGGAACTACGACTGAAAAAGAGAGTGAAGCAAGCCTGTCTGTCGACAGCGCAGCACCCATTCCCGATCAATCTTGGGTCTTGAACGGCGAGAATTTCAGTTGCCAGAAGCAAGAGCGGGAAGCCGCTTACTTGGTTTGCTTGCCGTACCAAGGCCCCTACGCCAAAGTGATGAACAACATGAAGGTGGCCGCCATGAAAATCATGCAGTCGGCCTACAACCGTCGATGGGTCATGAACGGCGGCATTTTCTTGGCTATGGATGAATTGCCCCAAGGTTCTGCTCCATTTGATTACCGAGTGGGGGTTCCCATGAAGTTGCCCAAAAACGAGACCTTGGAGCGTTTCCAAAAACAAGTAGCCGATCAGGGATATGAGCTGATGGAAATGCCAGCCGGCACGTATTATCATGCGCTGACCCAGGCCGAGCCGGGCACAGCGGCTTCCATTTGGTTGGAGCTAGTAGCCGCCCTTCAGAACCAGGGGCAACCCACGGATGGCGACAACCACCGCGTTCATGCCGGCCCCTATTTTGAATACCACAGCGACTCGCGCAACGCCGAAATGACCACTGTGATATCCCAGAGCCACTTGGTTTTTTTGAGCCATGATTAAGCCCTCACCGCTCAAACCCGGAGACAGCATTGCCTTGGTAGCCCCTGCGAGGGCCGTTAGGCCCGAGGAGTTACAGGGCTTCAAACAGTGGGCGGCCCATTACCAATGGAAGGTGCTGGAAAGCCCCCATTTGCATGGTCAAGAAAACCAGTTTTCAGGCAGTCATGAGCAGCGAGCGGCAGACCTGCATTGGGCGGCCCAACATCCCGAGGTAAAGGCGGTTATGTCGGCCCGCGGTGGCTATGGTTGTTTGCCTTTGTTGCCCTTGTTGCAGCCCGAACTATTTACAAACAACCCCAAATGGTGGTGCGGGTACAGCGATTTGACCACACTGCATTTGTGGTTGAACAAGCTGGGTCTGGCGAGTTTGCACAGTCCCATGGCTACCCGGGGTTTGTGGGAAAATCAGGCCCCGACTGACGATGGGGTAGCGCTGGCCCGAGCCCTTCAGGGCGAGGGCATAGAGATCGAGTTGGTTCCTGGACAGCCCTTTGAGGGGGAATTAACAGGCGGCAATTTGAGCCTAGTCTACGCCTCATTGGGAACACCCGAACAGCCCGACACAAAGGAAAAAGTGTTGTTTTTGGAAGACTTGGACGAATATCTCTACCATATGGACCGCATGGGCCAAAGCCTGCAGAGGGCGGGTTTGTTCAATGAACCAGCCGCCGTATTGTTCGGCAGCTTGATGGACATGAACGACAACAGCGTACCCTTTGGCCGATCAGCTCAGCAAATCATGCGGGACTTGCTAGAAGACAAATCCTTTGCTAAGCAATTTGACTTTCCAGTGGGGCATTCGATCCCAAACAAAACAATTGCCTTGGGTTTGCGTTGTACCTTTGACGGGCGAATTTTTCGCCAAGAGACATGATTTCGCGCGATACGTACATTGCCCTGACCAAGTTTGGAATTGTAGGCGGCCTCAGCTTCTTTGTGGACCTGAGCGTTTACTATGGCTTGAGTCAATTCATCGCGACTTGGGTGGCGAAATCGGTGGGCATTGTGGTGGCGACCAATGTCAATTATCAACTCAATAAGCATTGGACTTGGGGCGCTAGCGACCGCAATACCATGCGTCTAGCCAAGTACTTGCTTCTCTATACCGTATCGGGTTCAGCCAACGTGATTTCCAATGAATTGCTGCTCGCGGGCCTTCCCAAAATGGAGCTGAACGCCATGGTTACCGTTCTCAACAGCGGCTACGAATTTGGATTGGCGGCAGTGAAAATTCACAAGTTTGTCGCTGTGATAGCGGCTACGGCACTGGGCATGGTCATCAATTTCCTGGGTCAGAAAATCTGGGTCTTTAAGGCCGACAGCGAGGACTAAGTTTGCGTACCTTTGTGCATTATGGCTTGTTCATCATGCGGTACAAAAGGCTCTAAACCCGGCGGGTGTAAGAGCAACGGTAACTGCGGAACGAGCGGCTGCAACGCGTTAAACGTATACGATTGGTTCCGCGACATGGAACTGCCTGGAGGGGATAAGCCCTTCAATATTGTTGAAGTTCGATTCAAGGGCAGCCGCAAGGAGTTTTTCCGCAACCCCGAGTACCTAGATTTATATACGGGAGACCAGGTAGTGGTCGAAAGCAGCGTCGGATACGACGTCGGAACTGTCTCAGCTTGGGGCGAAATCGTGCGTCTGCAGCTGAAGAAATACAAGGTTTCAGAAGACTCTGAACAAATGCGCAACATCGTGCGCATGGCCGGTGAGAAAGACTTGGAACGAAAGAAAGAACAAGACGAGCGCGAGGCGCAGGTTTTGGAACGCGCGCGTACCATCAGTTTTGATCTGAAACTCGCCATGAAGATTTCCGACATCGAAATCCAAAGCGATGGCCGCAAGGTGATTTTCTTCTATACGGCCGAGTCTCGTGTTGATTTTCGCGAATTGATTCGCCGCTACGCCGATGAGTTTCGCATGAAGATTGAAATGCGGCACATTTCATACCGCGAAGAAGCTTCTCGTTTGGGTGGAATAGGCGACTGCGGTCGCGAGTTGTGCTGCTCCACTTGGTTGACCGATTACAAGATGGTAGGTACAGGGGCTGCTCGCACCCAGAATTTGGCGATCAACATGGAAAAGTTGGCCGGTCAGTGTGGCCGTTTGAAGTGCTGCTTGAATTTTGAATTGGACCAGTACGTGGAGGCCGCCTCAGAGTTTCCCAAAGGGAAGGTCATTAAAATTGATACCACGGCCGGGATGGCCTATGCCCGCAAATCTGACATCTTGAAAAAAATGATGTGGTTTGCATACGAAGAAGAAGAATCGTGGATTGCATTGCCGGTAAACACGGTGAACGATTTGATTGCTCAAAACAAGGAGGGCCAGCAAGTTGCACATTTGTCTGAATTCGCACCAGCGGCAGAAATCTTGGGCAAAGTGGTAAAAGAAGAGGTTGATTTCATCGAAGGAGCTGAGTTGCTCAAAGGAGCGATTGGGGATCTCAAAGAACCTGACCGCCGAGGTGGTAAAGGCCGCAACCGAGGTCGTGGTGGAAAAGACCGTGGGAACCGTGAAGGTGGCGAGCGCGGCAATCGCGATGCCGCCGAAAATCGCGGCCCCCGCAAAGAAGGCGAAGCCCGAGAAAACACAGGCGACCGCCGCGACCGCAATCGCGGTCCTCGCCCTGAAGGTGGTGAAAACCGGGGCCCTCGCGAAGGGGCTAACCGCGAAGGGCGCGACAACCGCAACCGCGGTCCTCGCCCTGAAGGCGGCGAAAACCGAACCCCTCGTGAAGGTGGCGAAAACCGGGGTAACCGCGAAAATCGCAACCGGGGCAATCGCAGCCCACGCCCTGAGGGAGCCGAGAACCGTGCACCTCGCGAAGGTGGCGAAAACCGCGCGCCTCGTGAAGGTCGTGACAACCGCAACCGGGGCCCTCGTCCCGAGCGTCCTGCGGGAGAAAAAGGATCTGGCAATCCCAATCCGCGAAGTTTTAAACCGGCAAACAAAGGGGAAGGCCCCTCTGAAGGATAACAACGAAAACGGCGACTCTCAGGTCGCCGTTTTTCATTCAGGAGATTCCATGGGAGCCGCCGGCCTGACGCTTTCTCGTTGATCTTGCATGGCTTCGCGTTGGGCTTTCATCACAGCCTGCTGCTCAGGGGTCAACAATGCTTTGATGGCCATTTTGTGTTGTTTGTTGAGTTGTTGAATGGCTTCGGCATGTTGTCGATTCAATTCGCGAATTTGAGCTTCTTGTTCAGGGCTTAAATTCATCAAGGAATCCATGCGTTGCAACTGCATTTCCATGCGCGCTTGATGACCGCGAGGACCCATAGGGGCGGCGGCTGCAGGTTGGTTAAGAGAGCTGATATTGCTAGTGGCGGGTTTCTTCTTTTTGTTCGGTTCGGCAGTGGCTACCGTTGCCAATGCCAGGCCCAGCAGGCCTGCTATCCATGTCTTTTTCATCTCTATTAGGATGTTAAAAGGGAATCGAAAGTTTAAAATAGGGCAACCATTTCTACCTCTTGCTTGTTTACTTGCAAGACTATGCCTGCTGCCTCTGCTGACTGGAAACCTATATGGAACCAATGGTTTGAAGCGAGAAATTGGCAGCATCACCGCTTTCAGGAAGAATGCGCTGAACGATATTTTCAAGGAAAAAGTGGCCTGCTCAATGCTCCAACAGGAAGCGGCAAAACCTTTGCCTTGGCTCTTCCCGCTCTGGTAGATGCGAAATTGAAGAACCACAAAAAGGGTTTGTTCTTGCTTTGGATTACCCCGCTTAAGGCCTTGAGCAAAGACATTCGAACGGCCATTGACGAGGCCAGTCAACAACTGAGATTGGATTTTACGGTCGCCCTGCGAACCGGAGACACCAGTGCTGCTGAGCGGCAAAAAATCAAAACCAAAGGGGTGCAAGTGTTGATTACAACACCAGAATCCTTGCATTTGATGCTGGCCAGCGCCGGCAGCACAGAGTTTTTCAAGCATCTTTCTATGGTTGTTTGCGACGAATGGCATGAGCTGATTGGCTCCAAACGAGGAGTGCAAGTAGAACTGTCTTTGGCTCACCTGCGAAACCTGCACAAGAACTTGTCAACCTGGGCCATTTCGGCCACCATTGGCAACTTAGATGAGGCCAACCGCGTATTTCTTGGACCCGGCAACAAAGGAGTTCAGGTCAAAGCCGACATTCAAAAGAAGATCGAGGTGCATACCATCATGCCCGATAGCATCGATCGTTTTCCTTGGTCAGGACATATGGGAACCGCTCTGCTTGGCAAAGTCCTACCCCTAATCGAAGAGGCCAAAACCACCCTCATTTTCACCAACACCCGCAATCAAAGCGAAGTCTGGTACCAACAGTTGCTCGAAGCAAATCCCAGTTTGGCCGGCCGTATGGCGCTGCACCACGGCTCATTGACACGCGAAGTGCGCGATTGGGTAGAGCAGAGCCTCCACGAAGGTTCGCTGAAGGCCGTGGTTTGCACCTCCAGTTTGGACTTAGGAGTTGATTTTCGCCCCGTAGATCGGGTGATCCAAATTGGCAGCCCCAAGGGCGTTGCTCGTTTTTTGCAAAGGGCGGGCCGAAGCGGCCATGGGCCTGGCGAAGTTTCAGACATTCATTTCTTGCCCACCCATTCATTGGAATTGCTCGAGGCTGCAGCCTTGAAACAAGCCGTTCTTGGAAACAAAATCGAATCTCGAAAACCCGTCTTAAGGGCCATGGACGTGCTGTTGCAGTACCTGATGACCTTGGCTGTGGGAGAAGGTTTGCAGCCCGACCGAGCCTTCGACGAGGTGCGCCGTACCCACGCATTTGCCTCCATCTTGCGCCCTGAATTCGACGACTTGATTCGTTCCTTGGAGTGGGGAGCCAAAAGTTTAGAGGCCTATGACGAGTACAAAAAGATCGCCTGGTTTGAAGACCGATACAAAGTGCTGAATCGAAAGTTAGCGATGATGCATCGGCAGAGCATAGGCACCATAGCCAGCGATCAAACCCTGTGGGTCAAGCTTCAAGGTGGCAGCAACTTGGGGGCGATGGAAGAGTATTTTATTTCCAAACTCAAAGAAGGAGATGCCTTTGTGTTTGCCGGCAGGGTGCTCGAATTTGTGCGCATCGAGGGCCATACGGCGATTGTTCGCAAAAGCAAAAAGAAGAAGGCTGTGGTTCCCAGCTGGATGGGAGGGCGCATGAGTTTAAGCAGCGAATTGTCTGCTGAATTGCGCCGCAAAATGGAGACTTGGCCAAGCGCACAAGAGCCTGAATTGAAATTGTTGAGGCCCCTATTTGAGATTCAAGCGCAGCGCAGCTGTGTCCCCCAAAACGATGAGTTGTTGATCGAACTCTTTGAGAGCCGCGAAGGATACCATCTCTTTGTTTTTCCCTTTGAAGGACGTATGGTGAACGAAGGCATGGGCATGCTTTTCGCCTATCGCCTGAGTCAAATTTCGGCCCAGACCTATTCCATAGCCATGAACGACTATGGGTTTGAATTGCTCAGTTCAGAACCCATTCCATTGGAAGAGGCCCTGGAGTTGGATTTGTTCAATACCCGAGACTTGTCTCGGGACTTGCAGGAGTCTACCAACTATTCCCTCATGTGCCAGCGCCGATTTGCCGATATCGCGGTTATTGGGGGCCTTTTGTTCAAGGGAACCCAAAACAAACCGGTTAAAAATCGCCATTTGCAGTCTTCCTCACGCTTGATTTACGGTGTGTTCAGTGATTTTGAGCCCGATCATGTTTTGCTTCAACAAGCACGCGAAGAAGTATTGATTAATCAATTGGAGGAACGTCGATTGCGAATCGCTTTAGACAAAGCCAATCAACAAGAACTGATCATTCACCGCATACAAAGACCCACACCCTTCTCCTTTCCCTTGATGGTGGATCGACTGCGCGAAACCTGGAGCAGCGAAAAGCTCGAAGATCGCATTGCTCGCATGCTCAACGAGGCTGAAGACGTATAGTTTCTGAAATTGGGTTTCCCATTTCAACATCGATGCTTGGAGGCTAACTTTGACACGCCATGAAATTCCTGTATGTCGGTTTGGGAAACCCGGGTGCTGAGTACGATGCGACTCGCCACAACATTGGGTTTGCTGTGCTGGACGAACTGGCCGAAAAGTTGGGAGGGGAATGGCAAAGCGTACGCCATGGCCACATGGCCGTTGTCAGCCACAAAGGTCGAAAACTGCACCTGCTGAAACCCAACACCTACATGAACCTTTCGGGTAAGGCCGTGGCTTATCACATGCAACAGGAAAAGATGCCCTTGGAGAACATTGTCGTCATCACCGACGACATCGCCTTACCCACAGGCAAACTGCGCTTGAAGGAGAAAGGAAGCGACGGCGGTCATAACGGTTTGAAAAGCATCAACGCCTCTTTGAATACTCCCAATTACGCCCGTCTTCGCTTTGGCGTGGGCAATGATTTTGCCAAAGGCCGCCAAGCCGAATATGTCTTGGGCTTGTTCAAAGATGAGGAACAAGAGGCGATTGCCGATGCCATCAAGCGGTCCATACAAGGCCTACTCAGTTATTGCACCCAAGGCCCCGGCCACACCATGACTCAAGTCAACGCTCAAAAATAAACCACCCCTATGCCCAAAATAGAAACCCTGCTCAGTCCTGCCTTGTTCCATTTGCACAGCGAAGGAATCGAAGACAAACAAGTGGTCATCATTGACATTTTGCGAGCCACTACGACTGTAGTGGTGGCTTTTGAAAACGGCGTTGACCACGTGGTAGCCTCGGCTAGCGTCAAGGAAACCCAAACCTTTCGAGACAAAGGCTATTTGGTTGCAGCAGAGCGCAACGGCATCACCGTAGAGGGCTTCGATTTGGGCAATTCCCCCCAAGATTATACCCCTGAACTGGTAAACGGGCGCAACATTGCCTTGACCACCACCAATGGAACCCGAGCCTTGAATATGGCCGAAGAAGCCGAAACCGTTTGGGTGGCCTCGTTTCGCAACTTGACGGCGACGGCAGATGCATTGACCCAAAATGGGCGCGATGTGCTCTTGTTTTGTGCCGGCTGGAAAGATCGTTTCAACATGGAAGACACCTTGTTTGCAGGTGCCTTGGCTGAACAATTGATGTCGCGCGGTTGGAGCACCGAAGACGACGCGACACTGGCCGCCATGGACTTATACACCCGTAACCAATCCCAATTGCCTGATTTCTTGGAACAGGCGTCGCATGTTCAGCGCTTCAAAACCTTGCACCTAGAAAGCGATCTGGAAGTCTGCTTGAAGACCGATAGCAGCCGAATCGTCGTCAAACTCGACGGCGATAAATTGGTAGGTCAAACGATGTAAGCCATGATCAGCGAGGCGTATTACGAGTTTCTCATCGACCTTACTCTCAACAATCAAAAGACTTGGTTTGATGGGAATCGCAAACGCTACGAACGCGATGTAAAGAAGCCCTTCGAACAGTTTGTGGCTCAGCTGTTGGAGGCGGTTTGCGCCATCGACGGTCGGTACGGTGGCCTTGAACCCAAAGATGTCATTTTTCGCATCAACCGCGACATTCGTTTTTCGAAAGACAAGACCCCTTATAAAACCAATCGTTCTTGTTTGATTGCCATAGGTGGCAAACGCAAAATGCAACCGGGAGGCCTCTATCTGGAATTGGGTCCTGAGCATTGCGGCATCTACAGCGGATGGTACATGCCCGATCGCGACCAACTTTTGCGCATTCGAGAACATTTGGCGGCCAATACCCACCGGGCTCAATCCCTGTTGGCCGACACAGCCTTCATCAAAACCTTCGGAGAGATTCGGGGCGAAGCCCAAAAGCGCCTACCCGCCCATCTCAAAGTGGCCGGTGATGCATTCCCCTTGATCTACAATACCCAATTTTACGTGATGCATGAATTCGAGCCCGAGCGTAGCCTCGAGCCCGATTTCATTCCCTTCATTCTCGACTGTTGGAAGGCCGTAGAACCCTGGAACCAATTCTTAGGCGAAGTCCATTTGCCAGAAGATTGAGCCTGGGCTACAAGCGAAGCCCCAACCAATCTTTTTTGGTTTTGTATTCTTGGCGCAGAAAGCGAGATCGCGGCCCGCTTCCGCTGCTGCTGAGCAAGGTGCCCGAGGCAATGCATGTTTCTATCCAGCGACGGGTAGCGGCCACCCAAGGTTCACAATCAGAGGTGATGACCCCGCTCAGGGACGAACACACCACGGCAACCTGGTCTTTTTCGCTGTCGAAAACCAAACTGTTGTCTACATTGGTCAAGGCATTGAAATACAATTTGTAAGAGGCCCCTTTGAGCTTGGGCAAATAGGGGTTGATTTTGTGCCCTTTTTCGGCTTGCTCAAAGATCAGTTCAACCAAGGCATCGAATTCGCCCATGACATTTCGGTAGTCTTGTTCTTCGGCGAACAAGCCGCATTCGCGGTAATGTTGAATTTGATACAGGGTGCTGAACAGCGTTTCATAGCTCCAAACCTCCTCGCTGGGAATCTTCAAATACCGCTCGGCCAAGGCAATGTGTCTGGGTTGAAGGTGGGCTTCAGCGTGAAACAGGGTTCCTGATAAATCACTGCGGTGAAGAAAATCGCGGTTCCAAATGAACTCCTTGAAAGCGCTCAAATGAGGGAACCACATGTAATAGAAAAAGGGTATTTCCTTGGCCCCATACAGGACCTTGGGTGCATTCAATCTGAGGGTGCGGTCTAAGCGCTGTTTGAGCAATTCGTAGAACGTGTCAGCAGATGGATTTTCTTGATCGAAGCCGATGTAATTGCCTTGCAACCAATCATTGGAATGATCCACCAAGCTGTTCAAGTTGATGCGAAACTCCCGGGCCAGCAAGACCAGTTCATCTGCTTTGAAGGATTCAGGACGTTTGATTCGGCGGTAGGCCGAGTCTTCTGAAATATGGAGCAAATCAGCCACAATGGCGGCGGTTCTCAGCCCGCGTTGGCGGGATTTCTCATGCAGAATTTGGGGTAATTTTTTAATCATAAGCGTCTAGGGTTATTTCCCCTACACACATTTTTTGCAGGTCATCCCCCAAGCGCTTGTAAAAAATGCTGGAAAAACTTTGTGTGCGGATTGCATTTCGCAAATGGAGTCAGGGACTCGAATGTGGGATGGGGCAGCTTTGAACCCTAACATTTTCACCATGCGTACTCTTCACTTTCCATCAGCATGGATGGGGCTATTAGCCGATTTTTCGCCGCCCAATCCCAATCGAATTAAACAACTTTTGTTGTTGATAATCAGTGTTTTGTATCCCTTTTTAGGTCAAGGCCAAACGGCAGATTTTTTGGATGAATACAAGGGTTTTTTCAAGGATCTTCCCACCCATACTGGTCGTTTGTATGAGGCGACTTTTCCTCAAATGGATCCATGGCGATTCTCAGGAGGCATGGGCGATGATACCTTAGATGCTTCCCGCTCGCTTGAATTATTGCGCATTGCCCAGTGTTGGGACCCCAATAACCAGCAGCCCTATGCTACCGCTTTTCAAGACAGTTTGATTCAAGCCTATTTGCTACAGGGCATTTTACCCCTTTGGATTTTGGATATGACCTACGATAGGCTCGGGACAGATACTGCTGTTTTGCAGAAATTAAAGCTCTCTGATTCGGGAAGTTCTTTGTGGGCCGAGGAACCCTTGTCGAGAAAGGAATTGCTTTTTGCGGCCGTTCCGGCTTCTTCCAATTTGCCTTCCAGCCTGCATAGTGTGGTCATTGACGATCGTTTGATGCTTCGTTGGGGGGTCAATACCCAAGACTCGAATTTCATTCTCATTCAAGGAACCCAAGAAAGAGCCTTGCGCTACCGACAGGCCGTTCCTCTAGAGCCGGGTCATGCGGCTGATTGGCACTTTGCTTTAGCCCTTCAATTGAATCAAAGCGATGACCGCTACTCATTTCAAAGCAACCCATGGCTTTGGGGCTCTATGCAGTTTCGATTGTTGACTCAAGGGCTGCTTCGCAAGGTTAAAATCCCCATGGTTGATTGGCGTGACAAATTGAAAGACAGCACTCTGACTCAGGAACAATGGAGCTGGTTTGTAGGCCCCAAAGGCCAAGAGGTGCAACACGGAGCCCAAATAAGCATTCACCGCTCAAATGGGTCAAACGCTTGTCTTCAAAAGCCCTTGATTGTGGTCGAGGGCATAGATTTTGGCTACGCTGACCAATGGTCAGGCTTTCGCGATGGCAAGTGTGGCTCCATGGGTTATGTAGACCTGTTGCACGGAAGGCTTTGGAATGCAGAACTTCAGCATTGGGAGGCCTGGCCGGCCATCGAAGCGGCTCCTGAAGCATTGAATCGGTTTCGCCGGGCCGGCTACGACATCATCTACGTAGACTTTTGGGATGGCGCTCAGGACATGCACCTCAACGCCGAAATACTGGAACGCGTTTTCTTGAAGCTTCGCGATGATTATTGCTTGGGCCCCATGCATGTTTTAGGGGCAAGCATGGGCGGGGTATTGGCTCAGCGGGCGCTGCGAAACCTCGAAAACCGAGGGGATTACTTGTGTGTAGCGAGTCTCACGGCTTTCGATAGTCCATTTCTGGGAGCCAATATTCCGGCCGCCATGCAAGCCTTTGTTTCGTATTACCAGGGAATTTTGCCAGGTTGTCACGATGCCGTTGAGCGCCAATTGAATCGGCCTGCCGCTCGGCAACTGCTGGCCTTGCATCACGACGCGGAAATGAACCCGCATGCAGATCGCTTGCAGTGGATGCGGGAAGACTCCTTGCTCGGCTTTTTCCCTTCCCAACCTTGGCTGTTTGGCATTTCAAGCGGTTCCTGGGAAGGCAGGGGCGGTCGGCAACTCAAAGACAGTTTTTCCCTGCTCAACCCTGGTGACCTGATGGCCACCGTACACACCGTTAACCATTGGAAACAGGGAATCATAGAAGCCGTTGGCCCCGACAACAAATGGGTAAAATGGCTCTTGGCGGCCATTCCTGAAGCCCATGCCACACTGTTTGCCAATGGACTCGAGCTAGAAGACAGCCAACCCCGACAGAACCTGGTGGCTCAATTGCAGTTCACCTATAAGAAACGACAGATTCGAACGGCGCCTAGGCAGGTCCCCAGTTTGGACCATCTTGCCGGGGGCTTTCATTCGGGAATGTCAACCTTGAGCGTCAATAAATTGCTGGCCCAGGTTTTTGTGCAATCCCAAGTGTTGCAACCCCATACCTGTTTTGTGCCCAAGGCCTCGGCATGGAGCTTGTCCAACATAAATCAAGAAGTGTACACTGATCCTATAAACAGGTCTTCCAATCCAGCATCTCCCTTTCACCGTGTTTTTGCTCCCGCCATCAATCAAGAACATTGTTTCTTTGATACCAGCGCAAACGGGAATGTCGCTTGGTTGCTGGTTCAACTGAATTCCATCGAATGGAGCCCAGACCAAGTAGAGGATACGCTTGTTGTTGACCCTACTAAATACCGGTTTCTTTCTAGCATGCACGTTGACTCAGGTACTTATTTGAAGCTCGAGTCATTATCTCAGCCATTGGCCAATGCCCAGTACGACTCGTTGAGTAAAACACAGGTTGCGTTGAATGCAGTCACCGGCCCTTGCCCATTTCAACGCATTGAAGTTTGGGGTCGCCTTGAATTGGGAAAGGCAGAAATGGCCACATTAAATGTGCACCTTTCTCAAGGGGCTGTCTTGCACGTGCACCCTGGAGGGCAATTATTGGTTACAGAATCCAACTTGCTGGTACATTCGGGCAGCCAACTGGTATTGGACAGTGGGTCTTTGTTGAGCCTTAGTTCGGGAGCAAAACTCCATGCAATGAAAGGATCTCAATGGGACATAGGTCAGCAGGTCCTCATTCAAGCTCATGGGCCCGAATCTCGAATTATTTTGGATGGCCTCGTTCGGTTGCAAGGTGGAGCTGATTGGTCTCCCGAATTGCACAATGGCGCCCAGGTCCACCTGCGCAACGATTCAACCCTAAACCAAGCATTCGAATTGCGCGCAAGCTCCGCCAACAGCCGTTTGATCATGGACCAAGCAGATGGAGAGTGGCAGGTAGTTGGAGATGTGCGCATACCGGGTAAACGGGGATTGGGCACATGGCCAATTCAGGCCGTAATGGGGAGCACTAAGGTTTATTTTCACCCCCATGCTACCTTGCGGGTGGGAAACCTCGACAGTGCAATAGGAACAGGCTTTTGGGGTGCTCAAGGGCTTTCAGATAGCACCTCTGGGTTGGCAATCTCTCAAGGTAAGGCAAGGCTGGTTTCTTGCTCATTTGTGGGCCTGGGTTGCAGCCTTTTCGGCCAGGCAGAGCTGGAGCAACTGACCCTTAAGAACTGCGCCTTTCGAGACAATTTCCTGGGTTTGGAGCACCACGGGGCCGATTTGTTTTTGGAAGCCTGCACCATTGAAAACAACCGAAACGGGGTAGAAGTCTTGGATGCTTGGGGTGAACTGCTGCTGCAGAACTGCACCTTTGTTGCCAATCAATTCACCGGGTTCTGTGTCAACAATTCCAAACCCAATGCGCATCCTTGTTTGCTGGTTTCGAATCGATTTTATGCCAATAAAACAGGGGTGAAACTGGTGTATCAACCTAGTGTTATGTCCTGCAACACCTTGGCCGAAAATCAAATTGGAGCCGAGGTGGCGCGCTCTTGGATCAGCCTTTCGGGAACCAAATCAGCTTGGTCGAAGCTGCTCAGCAAGACGGTGGCAGGCGGTGCCAACACCTTTTTTGCTAATACAAGGCATGCCTTATTGATTCAGCAAGTAAAACCATTTTTGGACGGGTACAACAACTTCGTTCAGAAACAGTCTTGCGGCACCTGTGGTGCTCTATTGGGGGGAATCGTCGACATGGATATGAGCCAATCGTATTGGGTCAATCAAGGCGAAAAATTCAACGTCGGTGCCAACTATTTTCAGCCCGTTCAAAGCCAGATTCAGGATTTGGTACAATTTGGATACTACTCGGCTCAAGGGAATTTTACCCCACTTGATTTGCAGGGTGATCGTCAATCCTTGCTCAACGCGACATGTTATTCCAAGATGGAATGGGTGAAAATGCGCCAATCCATGCAAGAAGGAACTGGAACTGCGTTGGATCCCAGTGCTTATCTGCTTATCAGAGAGGGTTTCGTGGAACCCCGATCGGGCTTTGAGGTGGAAACGATTTATTCCCTAAGCGGTCAGGTTGTTTGGCGTCAATCAAACGCCCCGGTCCAATGGCCCATTGCTTTGGCTCCAGGCGTATACATTATGCACGGAAGGGCCGAAAATCGCCATCTGCGGTATAAAGTGATCGTTCCATAGAATAGCGCAGGTCTTGCCGAGCCGCAGACCTACCTTTGCACCATGAAGTTGACCTTTTGGGGTGCGGCTCAGCAAGTTACCGGCAGTAAACATTTGTTGGAACTCGAAGACGGCACGACGGTATTGATCGATTGTGGATTGGATTACGAAGACAAAAAGAACTTCGATCTGAACAATTCCCGTTTTCCTTTTGACCCTGAGAGCATTGATTTATTGATCCTCACCCACGCCCACATTGACCATTCGGGTAACATACCTAATTTGATCAAGCAGGGATTTGAGGGCACCATCGTTTGCACAACGCCGACCTTGGAGTTGAGTGATTTCTTGTTGCACGATAGCTTGAACATTCAGCGCATGGAGATTCAGCGCAAACGCAAGAAGTTTTCCAAGAACAAGAAAGGCAAACGCTATCAAGAGGCAGTCCCAACGCCTTTGTATTCAGCCAAACACATCATGCAAATGCTGGACTTGGTAGAGACCGTTGATTTTGGCGAAAAGCTCAAGTTTAACGATCATTTGAGCCTGCAATTTTACCCGGCGGGCCACATTTTGGGGGCGGCTAGCGTGGTCTTGGAAGTCAAGGAAAATGGGGAAACCAAGCGCATTGGTTTTACCGGTGATTTGGGCAATAAAAACTCAAAATTGGTACCCGACCCAACGCCCATGCCCAAATTGAAGTACTTGGTTTCAGAGAGTACCTATGGCGGTCGTCGCCACGAACAGGTATCCAACAAAGCTGAGGAAATCATGCTGCGGGAAATCCAAGAAACCTGCGTAGAAAACGGCGGCAAACTCGTGGTACCCGCCTTCTCGGTGGGCCGAACACAGGCTATCTTGTTTACCCTTCATCAGTTGTTTAGGGACGGGAAATTGCCCAACATCAAAATATTCACCGATAGCCCCTTGGCCATCAAAAGCACCAAGGTTTACCAATACAGCTTGGCTTACTTGAACGAAGAGGCCAAGGCTTTTCATGCCAAATACGGTTCTTTGTTTGATTTTGACAACCTGTATGTGATTCAAGATGAGAAGGAAAGTGAGGTGTTGTCAGAAATACCCGAGCCATGCGTCATCATTTCGGCAGCCGGTATGGTAGAGGGCGGTCGCATTCAGATGCACGTCAAGAACAACATTGGGGGAGAGAACAACACCGTGTTGATTGCTGGATTTTGTGCCGAGGGTACCCTGGGCCATCGGTTGCTATCGGGTCAGGATTTTGTTGAAATCAACCACAAACCTCGGGCCGTGCGTGCTGCGGTTCGCAAAACCGATGCCTTCTCTGCGCACCCGGATCACGATCAACTGCTGGACTATTTCAAGGCTTGCGACGAGGGTGAATTGGAAGAGATTTTTTTGGTGCACGGAGATCCCTTGCAAATGGAAATACTGGCCCGCGACGTACGCCATTGTTCCGTGCATACGCCCAAACCCGGCGATTCCTTTACTTTGTAAGTAAGGTGCCACAAGTTTCATTGCTGTTTTCAACCCTGAGGCGGGTGCTTCTTAGCCCGTTTTCCTGGCTCTACGGGGCTGTGGCTGATTTTCGCCGTGCGATTTACAATCAACTCAACCTGCGCACTCCTTCACCGATTCCTGCTTGGGTAGTGGGCAATTTGCACATGGGCGGCACAGGTAAAACCCCCATGGTTCTATTTCTGTTGGATCTGTTGAAGGATCAAAATCCAGCGGTATTGAGCCGCGGATACGGCCGCAGCACCAAAGGCTTTTTGGCCGTGGGTCCATATAGCGAATCCGGTCAGGTGGGTGATGAGCCATTGGAAATATACAGCGCTAGCCAACGACCCGTCTTCGTGTGCGAGAAGCGCTTGGCTGGATTGCATGGCTTGATGAACGCAACGCCCGAATCACAATTGGCGCTGCTGGACGATGGTTTTCAACACCTGCCTTTGCAGGCTACAGGCTATTTGCTCTTGAGTCCTTTTCAAGATCCCTTTTGGAAACAAGCGGTATTTCCAGGCGGAAAGCTCAGGGAAAGCATCGAAGCGGCTCAAGAAGCTCAAGCGATATTCATTACCAAGTGTCCGGCTGATTTGACCCAAGAACAGGCTCAAGGGCATGTAGAACCCATGCGGGAACTTGGCAAACCCGTGTTTTTTTTCCACTATTCGGTTTCAGAACCCGCTCCAATTTGGGATTCTCAGCCCTTTCAAACCCAAGAGCCCACCTTTATCTATAGCGGCATCGCCCAGCAAGAGAATTGGGCGCCCGATTGTTGGAATGTTCAAGGTTCCTGGATTCGCAAAGACCACGCCCCGCTTGGTCCCGATGAATGGGAAGAGTTGCTGAGTCGCGTTTATAAGAGCGGAGCCAAGCAACTGGTCATGACCCGCAAAGACGCCGTAAAACTGCCCAAAATCCAATCTAAAAACCTGAAAGTTGACCTCTATGTTGTACACAGCGAGGCCAAATTGCTGTTTCAACAGCACGAGGCATTGAAATCGCTAATTTTGGCGAGTTGATTCGCAACCTAACATACAAGCTGCGCCACACCGGGCTACTGATCCTAACCCTGGGGTTGTGGGTTTGGGCCTGCTCCCCCTCCAAAAACATTGTCGACGAGCAATTTAACTCCATCGATGAATCCGGTTGGGCCTGGGATAGTGTGACCGAGTTTCAATTCAACATTGAGGATACCAGCACCTACTACCTCTTGAGTTGCGGCTTGCGCATTCGCAGCAATTACACCTACAGCAACATATGGCTCTTGTACGAGCTCGAAGGGCCCGGTTTGCAGCAGCAAAATCAGTTTGAAATCGAGCTCAGCGACCAAACCGGTCGTTGGAAAGGGCAGGGAAAATCCAACCTCATCACCTTCCTACAACCTTTTTTGGATCGCATCGCCTTCAAGGCCGGCACCTACACCCTGCGCATTAAGCAAAACATGCGCGATGAACAGCTCAAAGGCGTGAGCGACGTGGGCTTCCAATTGGTGCGTGGCAAACCCATTCTCTAATTTTTTTTGGGAGGATGCAACAGTTGCATCTGCCGGGGAAAGTCAACCCCATTAGGGGGTCAAGCGGCCGTACATGCGTGGGAATGGAATGCTTTCACGTACGTGTTTCAACTTGCAGACCCAGGTAACCATGCGCTCCAGTCCCAAGCCAAACCCAGAGTGAGGCGCCGAACCATAGCGACGCAAGTCAAGGTACCATTCGAAGGCTTCCATGGGCAACTGGTGCTCCTGGATTTTGCCGATGAGCATGTCAACATCAGTCTCACGCTCGCCACCGCCTACGATTTCTCCATACCCTTCAGGAGCTAATACGTCTACACCTCGAGCAAAACGGGTGTCTTCGGGGTTTCGTTTCAAATAGAAAGCTTTGACCTCGTGGGGCCAATCGTATACCATGACGGGACGGTCGAACAATCGGGTCAAAACGGTTTCATCGCTGCCGCCAAAGTCGTTGCCGTATTCGAAGGTTCGGGCGCTGTTGATCCACTGAGGAATGTTACGCAAGTCTTCTTCCAAATCTGACTTCAGCTGCTTGAGTTCAATCACCTTGCTTTGGAAGAAGTTCATCTGTCCTTTTTTCAAACCGGGCTCCTTTAACTGTTCTTCTTTTTCAGCGATTTGGGTCTCAATTTGAGCCAATTCTGCCTGTTTGGCAGCCAGTTCTTCCTCCAACGAAGCAATGCTATTCACGCCATTGACGTTCTCTTCCCCTTTGATGATGCGCACGGCTTGATCGTAGGTCATGCGAGGGAAAGCCCCCAAACTGCTTTCCAAAACCGCTGTATCGCGGCCAATGGTTTTGAGTTCTTCGCGGCAGTTGGCTAGCACGTCTTTGACTACGGCTTGCAACATGCCTTCGATGCAGTCCATGTTTTGGAAGATATCGTAGAAGGCCATTTCGGGCTCAATCATCCAAAACTCAGACAGGTGTCGGCGGGTTTTGGATTTCTCTGCGCGAAACGTGGGGCCAAAGGTGTAAATCTTGCCCATGGCCATGGCCATAGCCTCTCCGTACAACTGGCCGCTTTGGCTCAAGTAGGCGGGATCGCCGTAGAAGTCGGTTTCGAATAAAGTACTGGTACCCTCGCAAGCATTCCCGGTGAAAATGGGGGCGTCCATTTGCACGAATCCTTGCTCTTGGAAATACTTGTGAATGGAGAAAATGATGGTGTTGCGAATGCGCATGATGGCCCATTGGCGGGTGCTGCGCAGCCACAAATGGCGCTGGTCCATCAAGAATTCAATCCCGTGTTCTTTCTTGGAAATGGGGTAATTATCGCTAGCTCCAACGGTGGTCAAAGCAGTAACCTGCACCTCTACGCCACCGACCTGTTTCTCGTCAGCCAATACGGTACCTTCGAGAATTACGCTGCACTCCAAGCTCAGTTTGGTGGCCTCGGCTAACGCCTCGGCCCCAGCACTCTCTTCGGTCACCACACACTGGCAATACCCACTGCCATCCCGCACAATCACAAAGGCAATGCCCTTGCCCTCGCGCTTATTCGAAACCCATCCTTTGAGTTCAACGGTTTGACCAATGTGCTGGGAGAGGGATTCAATGCGTACGCTAGTTTTCATGAGGTTTTATAGGGGCTTTTGGGAAACGGAATGGTTATTGCGTTGGGCCGATGTAACTTTGTTAGGCTGCAAAGATAATCCCTTGCGGCCGGAACTTACAGAGGAGGTATAGCCATGAAATTCAGCCAAGATCTTCAACAAAAGTTGCTCCAGAAACTGAGCCCCCAGCAGATTCAATTCATCAAGCTGCTGCAGCTCAACACCCTGGACTTCGAAGAAAAACTCGATCAGGAAATGCTGGAGAATCCGGCCTTGGAGAAGTCAGAAAGCGAAGAAGTTCGCGCAGATGACGAGCGGGGTGAAAGCGATGAATGGGATGAGGATTATCAGCGCGACCTGGACGTCGATGAGTTGATTCGAGCCAGCGGCGGTGACGACGACGAGTACTCTACCTTTCGCATGGGCGAAGATTATCGCAACGAAGACCAAACCGAAATGCCCATTCGGGCCGAATCGTCTTTTCAAGATTTCTTGGTCGAACAAGCCCGGGCCACCTTCCAGAACGACTTTGATCTGATGTTGGGCCTTCACCTGATTAACTCCATAGACGAAGACGGTTATTTGCGCCGAGAACTGCGCAGCATTGCCAATGACTTGGCCTTCAACGAGAACATTCAGACCAGCGAAGACCACTTGGAGCGTCTGCTGATCAAGATTCAAAATTTTGACCCCGCTGGCATTGGGGCCCGCGATCTGCAAGAGTGCTTGCTGCTGCAATTGTACAAAAAGGATTACGGCGATAACCCTGCCATTTCCTTGGCTGAGACCATACTTTCTGATCACATGGAGGCCTTTGGAAAGCGCCACTATGATAAAATCATGAAGTCGCTCAAGGTTACCGATGAGGAGCTGAAAGCGGCCATTGCTGAAATCACCCGCCTGAACCCCAAGCCCGGTGATTTGGGTATGAGCAACCAGAAAACCCAGTACATCATTCCCGATTTTACGGTCATCAACGAAGGGGGGCAGTTGCAGGTTCGATTGAACAGCCGCAATACACCTGAACTGCGTTTGAGCCATACTTACACCGAAACGTTGAAGGCCTATGATGAGTCCAAAACCAAGGAGAAGCATCTCAAAGAGGCCGTTCAGTACATCAAGCAAAAGGTCGATGGTGCTCGCTGGTTCATTGATTCGGTCAAGCAACGCCAAATCACCTTGACCCATACCATGGAGGCGATTGTACGCCGTCAGCGTGAGTTTTTCCTAGAAGGCGATGAAACCTACTTGAAGCCCATGATTCTGAAAGACATTGCCACTGAAATCAGCATGGATATTTCGACGGTTTCCCGCGTGGCCAACAGCAAATACGTAGAAACCGAGTTTGGTATTTTTCCCTTGAAGTTCTTCTTCTCTGAGGGCATTACGGGCGAAGACGGGGAAGAAATTAGCAACCGCGAAATCAAGAAAATCCTGTCTGAAGCCATCGCGGCCGAAGACAAACGCAAACCCCTTACCGACGAGGCCTTGATGGTTCTGTTGAAAGAAAAAGGCTATGGAATTGCACGCCGTACGGTGGCCAAATACCGTGAACAACTGAATATTCCCGTTGCGCGCCTCAGGAAAGAACTCTAAGGCTTAGGCTGGCGAACGCCCCATCAAAGACCATGCATTCAGACGCCGCAGCCTAATTGTGTTAGGTTAGTCTGTAGTTAAACCTATTTCGGGCTGTTGGAAACGATCAATAACAGCGGTAGGTAGACTGCCGCTCGAATTCGGCTTTGCGTTTTTCCATAAA
Source organism: Bacteroidota bacterium (assembly GCA_030833525.1). Taxonomy (GTDB): domain Bacteria; phylum Bacteroidota; class Bacteroidia; order NS11-12g; family UBA955; genus JALRLA01. The sequence goes on from JAURGZ010000015.1 coordinate 24,202, forward strand.
CGCCGTGGTTCCTTCCTTGAAGTCATCGGTTTCAAAGGCTTCACCAAATTCGTAAATCTCGCGCTGCATGCCGTTGACGTTGGGTTGAAAATAATCATTGACGCACTTGAGCACCTTGTGCACTGCGCTGGGGCTTTTGGGTTTTACCTTGGCCAATATTTCCATGGCTTTGTCCAACAGGTTTTCCTGCTCGACTACGTAGTTGACCAAGCCCAGCTGCAAAGCCGTTTGGGCGTCAATGGCATCTCCGGTAACCAAGAGTTCCAAGGCCTTTCCTTTGCCCACCAACTGAATCAAACGCTGGGTGCCGCCGTATCCTGGAGGAACCCCCAAGTTCACCTCGGGCTGACCGAATTTGGCGTTGGTCGAGGCCACGCGCAGGTGGCAGGCCATGGCTAGTTCGCATCCGCCGCCGAGCGCAAAACCGTTTACTGCGGCAATGACCACTTTGCTGCCCTCTTCAATGGAGTTCATAACCTCGTGACCGTCAGCACTCATGCGCGTTCCCTCATCGTTGTTGAAGTGGGCAAATTCAGAAATGTCTGCGCCGGCTGCGAATGCCTTGGGGCCGCTACCGGTTAGAATCATGCCGTGAATTTCGGGGTCTGATTGACCGCAATTGACCGCGTGCTTGATCTCTTGCAAGGTGGCAATGGTCAATGCGTTGAGTTTAGTCTCGCGGTTGATGGTGATGATCAACACGCCCTCTTTCTTCTCGGTGAGTATGTTTTGGTATTCCATGGCTTAGAACGAGCGGTTTTCGGCCACCCAGGTCTTGATGTAGGTTGCAATGTCTTCGGTCGAAGTTCCAGGAGGGAACAATCGTGCCACGCCCAATTGATTCAGGGATTGAGCGTCTTCGTCGGGAATGATGCCGCCGCCGGTAAGCAGCACGTCATTCATTCCTTTTTCATTCATGAGTTCCAGAATGCGGGGAAAAACGGTGTTGTGGGCACCGCTGAGAATGCTTACGCCAATGGCATCCACGTCTTCTTGCAGCGCGGTCTGCACCACCATTTCAGGGGTTTGGCGAAGGCCGGTGTAGATGACTTCCATTCCCGCGTCGCGCAGCGCAGCGGCAATGACTTTGGCGCCGCGGTCATGACCATCTAAGCCAACTTTGGCAACCAAGATGCGAACGGGGCGCGAGGTAGTGGTCTCAGCCATGGGGCAAAAATAGAGATTCCGAAGGGGAATTAAAGGGCTTCTTCAGCGGGGCTCGATTGCAAGCTCATGGCTTTTTCGATGATATCGTGCACGCTGGCGAAGCTTTTGAATTCATCTGATTGGTACCAGCTCAAGGGTTGAAAGAGCACTTCGGTGATTCCTTCTTCCTCCTGCGGATGAAACTGCGTGGAACTGGCGGCCATGAAATACCAATGGGTTTCCTTGACCAGCAGGCTATCGTCTTCGAAATAAGAGTGGTAGGTGGCTCCCACTTTGTCTGAAATGTTGATGCGGTTGATCCCCGTTTCTTCCATGACTTCGCGCAGCGCAGCTGCGCGTTGGTCTTCGTACTTTTCAATTTTGCCTTTGGGCAGGTCCCACACGCCATTGCGTTTGATGCAGAGCAGTTCCTGGTCTTTGTTGAAGACGATTCCACCTGCGGCTTGAATGACGCTGTGTTGGCCCAAGAACTTCTCCATCACCTCGTTGGGCTCGGGGCTGATGAGCGCAAAGTGCATGTTCTTGCCGGCCGAAGCGTGAGAAGTCAAAATCTTGAAGCTTTTCTCCAATTCGTCATCATCGATGAAAAACAAATGGGGAATTCCCTTCAGACTAGCCATGCTATCGGTGATAATCAGCGAGCCCTCGTTGAAGTATATTCGGTAATTTTGTTGTTCCATGTTTACAACAGCCGCAAAATTAGCAAAATATCTCCTGCAAATCAGGGCCGTCGAGCTTTCTGTAAAGGAGCCCTTCACTTGGACTTCGGGCATCAAAAGCCCTATTTACTGCGATAATCGCATGGTTCTGTCCTACCCAGAGGTTCGGGATTTCGTGGCCACAGAATTGTCAAATTTGGTAAAAGCGCAGTTTCCTGAAGCCAATCGCCTAGCGGGTATTGCTACGGCGGGCATTGCGCACGGTGCCTTGGCGGCGGATCGCATGGGCATTTCCTATTGTTATGTACGACCTGAGCCCAAGAAACACGGCTTGCAAAATCAGGTCGAGGGTGAAATGAAACCCGGCGACAAAGTGGTGCTGGTTGAAGACTTGATCTCTACGGGCAAAAGCAGTTTTCAGGCCGTAGAAGGGGTGCAAAAAGCCGGGGCCGAAGTAGTGGGCCTGGTGGCTTTGTTTACCTATGCTTTTCCTGAAGCTTACCAGCGCTTTGCCGATGCTGGCATACCGGTGTTTACCTTGAGTGATTTTCCCACTTTGGCTGAAGTGGCCGTTCACGAAGGCTTGATTGAAGCCGCTGAATTGGAAGAGGTACGCTCCTTCGCCAAAAACCCCCAAGCCTGGAGGTCTTAGGGGTTTTTCACTCGGTGTCTTTCCCGGTTTAATAGTTGAACTGCAACTGCAGGCGCAAGCGGTTACCTACCTGCTGGTTGACCGGGTTTTTCCCGTCTTCGTAACGGCGGTCAGCGATGCTGTACATGGCAACCAACTCCATGTTTTTATGGATTTGCCACTCTAAGCCCAATTCGAGTTCTTTCATGTCGAAACTGCGGGCGTCTTGCTCAAATTTCTTGCCTCCTTCGTAGCGGGTATAGCGAACAAAGGGGAAGTACGACTGGCCGTTTTCGGCGTCGATTTTATACGACAGGGTGGCGTATCCGCCTTTGAGGGGCATCAAATCAATGCTATTAGTTGCAGAATTGTATTGAGGTCCTTCACCTATGTTGTATTCGGCTTGAATGCCAAAGGGCTTGGGGTACAATACAAATGAAGCGGCGGCGCGTTTATCGTCGTAGGTTCTATCGGCATTGATGTCGACACCCGGAGTGACTTTGCTGCTGTACAAGGTATACTTACCGGTAAAACCTTGAATGCCGGGTTCAATGATCTGATTGCCGATGACCATCGGATATGTAAAACGGGCTACGGCATGCAAATTATCATTGGCCTCGGGGAAGTTAGCCGCTTGGCCGTTGTAAAGCCCGAAGGCGAAACATCCATAATCACCCGAACCTTTGAGGTTGTCTTTGACCACGCTGCTGAAAATCTTGCGCTTTTCGGTAGGGGCCCACATGACGAAGAAACCGAGATCTCGTTCGTTTTTTAACGCCGAGTTAATGGCATCATTTCGATCTAAGGGCAAGCGGTTCTGTGAACTTTGCATGTTTTCAAAACCAAATGGGACCTTGCTCTGGCCGAAACGAACGCGCCAGACATTGTCTTCGGTTAAGCCGTAATCAAAATAGGCATCCCGCACTTGTGCGTAATGCAAAGAAGAAGAGCTCGATGAAGAGGCAAAGTCGGTTTGGAAATACATGTATAAGCGGGGGTTCAGGTACCCGTCTATCTTGAAACGCAAACGACGAATGAAAAATCCTTGACCCGTTCCCAAGCTGCCATCGCACTGCTCGCACAACAAGTTTGGGTTGGTTTCCAACAATCGGTTGTAACGAATTTGGGTGTAACCGTTGATGCGAAGGGTTTCGTACCAAGCCTTGGGTTTGGTTTCGTTGCTATTCGCTATGGACCATTGTTGTGAAGGTGTAGCAGAAGCTTGTTTAAAAGAGATGCTGCTGGCGCTGTTGTTGAAGCTGCTATCCACGATGCCTGCCATGGCCGAGCTTATCGTTAATAGTGAAGAAAAAATTAAGGAGAGATTTTTCACGAGTTAGGAGAGTGTTACGGAAATATTATGAGCGCAAAATTGCGGTTCACTTTTTCGGGGTCCGTTTCCTCTGTATTGTGAGTGTGTTACCAAATCGTTAACAAAAAAGCCCCTCGGTTAGGAGGGGCTTTTTTATCATGTTAAGGAGAGGTTAGAAAGCTTGAATGACGGCGTAACAGAGCCCTGCTACTAATGCTGATATAGGAATGGTGATGATCCAAGCAAAGAGCAAACTGCGGGTTACGCCCCAACGAACTGCGCTCAAGCGTTTGGTGGCCCCTACGCCAATGATCGAACCGGTAATGGTGTGCGTAGAGCTAACGGGTATACCCATTTGGGCCGTCAAGAACAAAGTAATGGCACCTGCGGTTTCAGCACCTACACCCTCCAAGGGCGTTACTTTGGTGATGCGCGTTCCCATGGTTTTGACGATTTTCCATCCGCCTGAGAGGGTTCCCAAACCAATGGCCGTGTAACAGGCCAAGGGCACCCATGAAGGAATTTCCTTGAACTCTGAAATGTCACCATTGGCAATCAAGGCAGCCCCAATGATGCCCATCACCTTCTGGGCGTCGCTACCTCCATGACCCAAGCTGAATGCGGCTGAAGAAAGCAATTGCAAACGCTTGTACATGTTGGCCATTTTGTTGGCCGTAGGGGTGCGAATTTTCTCAACGAAAATGTAGGAAATCAAGAATAAACCGAAGACCACCATCATGCTGTAGGTCAGCAAGCGATTGTCGGCCTTAGCCAATGCCTTAGCCAGCTTTTTCTCAACGTTGACATCGAATGAAGCCACCAATTTATCGGTTTGTTTACCTCCCAAATCCAAAATGTGAGCCACCTGTTCGCCGCATGCGGTAGCGCCTAGGGAGTCGTACATTGCCAGGGTAGGTTCACAGGCAGCAATTCGGGCTTCGACAGCTTCGAGTTCGTCTTGTTTGCTGGCATCGTAGAAGACATCTTTTTTAGCCCTATCCAAACCGGCAAAACGCTTCGTTATGTCTTGCAGTTCTTTTTCACGATAGCTGCTTAAGTCAACCGTAGCTGTCATTTTAGCGGCTACTCCCTCGGCTTCCAATTCATTGAATTCGGCCAAAATAGGCTTCAAAGTTTCGTATTTAGCGCTAATGCTGGCCAATTTCTCTTGCGCTTTGGCATCGTCTGGGTTTTTGGTTACTTCCTTCTTGGCTTTGTCCAGTTTCAAAAACTTTTGAAGGTTCTCATCGAGTTTTTGATTCATGAAATAACCGAACATGCTATACAGAGCAAAGGAAGAAAGCAGAATGATGCCGCTCTTCAAGTAGATGTTTCGCTGAATCGTGCTGAGGGTCACGTATGAAGAAGTAATCATACCTACCAAAGGAGCCAAAACAATGAACATCACCGTTTGAATGGTTTTGTCCATTTCGATGATCTCTCCTAAGGGAACATAGCCTTTGCTGATATATGCATGGGCGACGGCCGCGCCGGCGAAACTTCCAATCAAGGCGTGCGAAGAAGAACTGGGGATTCCGTACCACCAAGTGAGCAAATTCCAGAAAATGGCCGCAATCAAACCGGCCAAAATCACTTCCAAGGTAACGAAGTTTTCAAACACCGTCTTGTTGATGGTGTTGGCTACGGCGTGGTCTTTGAACAGGAAATAGGCCAAGAAATTGAACATGCCTGCCCACAATACGGCTTGGAATGGCGTTAGAACCTTGGTGCTCACAACCGTGGCAATGGAATTGGCCGCATCGTGAAAACCGTTGATGTAATCAAACACCAAGGCCAGTATAATAATAACTACTACGAGTGTCATAGACTCTAGTTGTTAGGCCTTAGGCGTATTTTACAATGATGGATTCAATGACATTGGCTACGTCTTCGGCTTTGTCGGTAGCCGTTTCCATAACCATGTATACTTCACGCTGAATGATGAGTTTCTTGAAATCGTCTTCTTTTTCAAACAATTGCTTGATGCTCATGTCAAATACGTTGTCGGCATGGTTTTCCAAGCTGTTTACTTTCACCAAAGACTCCATGATTTTCTCAGGGCGCTTCAGTTCGCGAAGTTGCATAACGGCTAATCCCAATTCGGCCGAACACTGTTTGATGATTTCGGCTAGGTTTTGAATGCCTTGTTCGTTGGGGTTGATGCTGTGAAACTGCATCTTTTTGCAAGCAGCGTGAATGTAGTCGGCTACATCGTCCATGGCAGTTGCCAAGTAGTGAATGTCTTCTCTGTCAAAAGGAGTGATGAAATTCTTGCTCAACTCTTGAAAGATATGGTGGGTGGTGTTGTCATTTTTATGCTCCAAATCCTCAATGTGTTTGCTCAAAGTGAGGCGTTTGGCGGGGTCACCTTCGAACACAAACTCATGGAGTTTAGCACCCATTTCGGTGATGGTTTTAGCTGTTTCTTCGAACAAGCTGTAGAACACCTTGTCTTTGGGCAGGAATACGGAGAGTAGGTTGTTGAGTGCCATATGGGTTAAACTTATGGCCACAAATCTATGGTGGCTAAGGAGCTATGCGCTTCGCTTAAAGCCGAATTAACACAAACTTAACATTGGCAAAACGCAGGGGCTACAAGCCTTTTAATCGTTTGTATTCGTTTGATTACGGCTACTGCTGGGCTCTGGAAAGAGGTTTGTTTTATGCAACAAACAGCAGAATGGCCCTTGTTGACACAGGTGGCCGAACATCACCTCATGAGCCATTTGGTGGTCATTCGAAAAGCTTTAGTAACCATCAACGAGCGCATCGAACAGGGTCAAATGGGTTTTGAAACCTGGCGTGAAATACAAAGTACGTGGGCCCGCTGCCTTCGGGCTCAAAGTCAATGGAACTCAGCCTATCAATCAGCGCAAATTGAAGCCCAAACCCACCGGCATTTTGCGGGTGAATTGGAAAACCTTTCGGCTCGGCTATTGAGCTTGCTGCAAGCCTTTAACGGCTGAGGTACATGCTCTTCTCTTTTTGCAACTCCCTGAAGACGGGGTCTTTCAGGTCCTTGATAAACAAGATGGATTCACCGGTGCTTTTCATCTCAGGTCCCAATTCTCGGTTGACATTGGGGAATTTGTTGAAGCTGAATACGGGTTGCTTGATGGCGTACCCCGTCGGTCTGGGAGGAATGCTGAAGTCTTTCACTTTGTTGGCTCCGAGCATCACCTTGGTGGCCATGTTGACGTAAGGAAAATCGTAGGCTTTGCAAATGAAAGGTACCGTTCTTGAGGCCCTGGGGTTGGCTTCGATCACATAGACCTTTTCGTTTTTCACGGCAAACTGGATGTTCAGCAAACCTTTGATTTTCAAAGCTCTGGCAATTTTCTCAGAGTATTCGGCCATTTGGTTTTGTACGTTCTCGCTCAAGCTGAAGGGAGGCAAAACAGCACTGCTATCTCCTGAGTGAATGCCCGCGGGTTCGATGTGCTCCATCATGCCAATGATGTGAACGTCTTCGCCATCGCTGATGCTATCGGACTCGGCTTCTTCGGCTCGATCCAAAAAGTGATCGATCAACACTCGGTTGCCAGGCAAATCGCCGAGCAATTTCACAACGGCTCTTTCAAGATCTTCGTCGTTGATGACAATGACCATGCCTTGGCCACCCAATACGTAAGAGGGGCGAACCAAAACAGGGTAACCCACTTGATTGGCGATGGTGATGGCTTCTTCAGCATCCAAGGCAACACCGTATTTGGGGTAGGGAATATCCAATTCAGCCAACAAGTCGCTGAAACGACCGCGGTCTTCGGCAATGTCCATATCGTCGAAGCTGGTACCGATGATCTTTATGCCTCTCTTGTGCAATTCCTCAGAGAGTTTCAGAGCAGTTTGACCGCCCAATTGTACGATGACCCCTTCGGGTTTTTCATGATCGATGAGCTCCCACAAATGCTCCCAATAAATGGGTTCGAAGTAAAGCTTGTCGGCCATGTCAAAGTCGGTGCTGACCGTCTCGGGGTTGCAATTGATCATGATGGCCTCATAGCCTGATTCTCTGGCGGCCAATATGCCGTGTACACAAGAGTAATCGAATTCGATTCCTTGACCGATGCGGTTGGGTCCGCTTCCCAAAACGAATATCTTCTTCTTCTCGCTGACGACACTTTCGTTTTCACCGTCAAAAGTGGAGTAGAAGTAATTAGTGGGTGAGGGAAACTCAGCTGAACACGTGTCTACCATCTTGTAGACGCGGCGAATGCCCATGTTGATGCGTGCGTTGTAAATATCTTCAGCGGTAGCATTTCCACCCATAAGATGGGCCATCTGTTGATCGCTGAATCCTTTCTCTTTCGCCACTTTCATCAGGGCTGCCGGTATGTTGGCCGGTGTATATCGGCGTACTTCGTTTTCGGTTTTAACCAGGTCGGCAATTTGCTCCAAGAACCAGCGGTCGATTTGGGTCATTTTTTGAACGCTGGAAATGGGCACGCCCAAAGCCAGGGCATCTTTCACCTGAAACAGGCGATCCCATGAGGGGTTTTCCATACCAAAAACCAAGTCTTCCAGTTTGCGGGAGACTTTGTGGTCGGCACCCAAGCCATGACGCCCGATTTCCAAACTTTGACAGGCCTTTTGAAGGGCTTCTTGGAAGGATCGACCGATGGCCATAACTTCACCTACGCTCTTCATTTGGAAGCCTAAGCGGCGTTCAGCTCCAGGGAATTTATCGAAGTTGAAACGAGGAATTTTAACGATGACGTAGTCCAAAGAGGGCTCAAAGAAGGCACTTGTGGTCTTGGTGACAGGGTTCTTCAACTCGTCCAAGTAGTATCCAATGGCGAGCTTAGCCGCAATCTTGGCAATGGGGTAACCGGTAGCCTTGGAGGCCAAAGCGCTGGAGCGGCTTACTCGGGGGTTGATTTCAATGGCAATGATGTCTTCGGTGTCAGGGCTTACGGCAAACTGCACGTTGCATCCGCCGGCGAAAACACCCATGGAACGCATCATTTTGAAGGCCATGTCGCGCATGCGCTGGAAGGCTACGTCGCTCAAGGTCATAGCCGGGGCCACGGTAATCGAGTCACCTGTGTGAATGCCCATGGGGTCGAAGTTCTCGATGGTGCAAATGACGGCGATGTCGTCTTTGCTATCGCGCAACAATTCAAACTCGTATTCTTTCCAACCCAACACCGCCTGCTCAACCAAAACCTCGTGAACGGGGCTGGCCTCGAGGCCGCGCTGCAGGGCACGGTCAAAATCTTCTTTTTTGTAGACGATGCTACCCCCAGTTCCCCCCAGCGTGTAGCTTGGGCGAATGACCAATGGGAAGCCTATGCGCTGAGCGATTTCCTTGCCTTCCAAAAAGCTGTTGGCAATTTGACTGGTGGCCACGCCCACCTCCAATTCGCCCATGAGTTGGCGAAACTTCTCGCGGTCTTCCATCTTGTCGATGGCGGGGATGTTCACCCCGATGATGCGCACGTTGTATTTTTCCCAAATGCCGAGTTCGTCAGCTTCTTTGGCAAGGTTCAGGGCCGTTTGACCTCCCATGGTGGGCAACACAGCATCAATGCTGGGTTGTTCTTGCAAGATTTGCTCCATGGTTTCAGCCGTCAGAGGCAGCAGGTACACATGATCGGCGTTGATTTTGTCGGTCATGATCGTAGCCGGATTGCTGTTCACCAATGAAACGGTGATTCCTTCTTCTCGCAGACTGCGAGCGGCTTGCGAGCCCGAGTAGTCAAATTCACAGGCCTGACCAATGATGATGGGTCCAGAGCCGATGATGAGAACGTGTTTGATCGAAGGGTCTTTAGGCATAGTCCAAAAATTAGGCAAAGTTAGGGACCAGGTCTTCCCCAAGCGAACAATGTGAATAAATAGCCCAAGCCCCTTGCCTTATCTTTGCATCATGGGACTGAGACAAGAAAAATTTGGCAAACAGGTGTTGCGCGACCTTTCAGAGTTGTTGAATCTGCACCGCGCCGAATGGTTGGGCTCGGCTTTTGTGACCATTAGCGACGTTCAAGTAAGCCCCGATTTGGGTTTGGTAAAGGTGTATGTGAGCCTCTACAACAACCCCAATCGCCAGCAGATTTTGGATCAATTGGATTTGCACAACAAAGACATTCGCCATGAATTGGCTCGCCGAATTCGCAACAACGTCAAGAAAATCCCCGAAATTCGGTTCTACGAAGACAACGGTTTGGATTATGCCGCCAAAATGGATGAGGTCTTTGCCCGCATCAAGCGCGACGAATCCAGCGATTCTTAATCTATGCGTTTTGCCTGGACCTTGGCTTGGCGGTACTTCTTTTCCAAGAAGAACCCAACTGCTGTCAACTGGATCAGCGGCATTGCTTTAGTGGGTTATGGCATTGGGGCGGCAGCCCTGCTCATTCTGCTCAGCGCTTTAAATGGCTTTGAATCTCTGATTTTTGATGGCTATCAGCATAGCGATGCCGATTATCGAATTGTGCCGGCAAAGGGAAAGACCTTCGCATTGAGTCAGGACGATTCACTGGGTTTGGCGCAATGGCCAGGAGTCCAAGCAGCGGGGCCTGTGGTGCACGAAAAGGCCATTTTGCAACACGATAAAGGTGAAACCGTTGTAGAAGTGATGGGGCTCAGCGATGGTGCCTTGGCTTGTTTGGATTTGGACACCTTGGTGGTGGCAGGAGACAATCGCTTGAACGGAAACAGCATGGCGGCTTCCTTGGCCGCGGCCCTTTCTTACCGAATCAACCTCGGTGCCGGTTCAGGCAATTTAACTCTGATGGCTCCCGACCCAGAAAGTGTTTCGGTATCCCAAACAGAGCTGCTCATGGAACCCATCGTGGCTTCTGCCTTGCTTTCGCTGGAGCAAGAAGGGCAATCCCAACGTGTGTATGTTTCGCTGGCCTTGGCCCGGCGTTTGTTTCGTTTAGAGGCGAGTAGCAACGAGTGGTTTTTGTCGGGAACGATATCCCGCCAAGCCTTAGAAACCTGGTTGAGTCAGCGCGGTTTGGTATTGGAAAACAGACAAGAACAGCACCGCTCTTTGTACAAGATGTTCAACACCGAAAAATGGGTGGCTTTTGGGCTTTTCATTTTCGTGTTGCTGCTCATTTCCTTCAATTTGCTCGGCTCTTTGAGCATGCTGGTCTTAGCCAAGCGCCCCGATATGCGTTACCTGCAGTCGGCGGGTTTGAAGTCTTCTGGGCGGGCGGCTTGGGTGTTTTATGAGTCTCTGTTCATAGGCGGTGTAGGAACGCTCGGGGGCCTGTTGGTGGGCTTCGCCTTGGTTTGGGCTCAGCATCACTTCGGATTCGTTCAAACTCAAGGCAGTTTTTCCATTCCATACCCGGTTCAATTTCGCCCTTTGGATTTGGGGCTGATCATGGGTATATGCTTGGTTCTCTCGCTGTTAAGTGCTGTGGTACCCGCATTGCTTTCGGCGCGAAATCAATGGGGTAAAGCATAAAAAAAGCCGGGTGAAAACCCGGCTTTTGAAATGGATTAGAATGGTTATTACCACAGATCGAAGCGATCGAGCATCATGACCTTGTTCCAAGCTGCCACAAAATCTTGAACGAATTTGGCTTCTGCATCGGCGCTGGCATACACTTCAGCCAAAGCGCGCAATTCTGAGTTGGATCCAAAGATCAAATCGGCGCGTGTAGCCGACCACTTTACATCGCCGGTCTTGCGATCGGTGCCTACGAACGTTTGCTTGTACTCATCGAGGGCTGTCCATTTGGTGCTCATGTCCAACAGGTTGACAAAGAAGTCGTTGCTCAAGGTTCCAGGGCGAGATGTGAAAACACCTTGTTTAGAGCCGTTGTAGTTGGCTCCCATGGCGCGCATACCCCCTACCAATACCGTCATTTCAGGAGCGGTCAAGGTGAGAAGCTGTGCTTTGTCGATGAGCAGTTCTTCAGTGCTCAAGGTATATTTGGCACGCTCATAGTTGCGAAAACCGTCTGCCATAGGTTCCAAAACAGCTTGGCTGGCGATATCGGTCATTTCTTGAGTAGCGTCGGTTCGGCCGGGTATGAAGGGAACTTGAACAGCATAACCTGCTGCTTTCGCCGCTTGTTCAACGCCGTAGTTTCCACCCAAAACAATGAGGTCTGCTATAGATACCTTAGCGCTTTTGCTCTTCTTGTTGAAGTCGCTCTGAATTTTCTCATAAACAGCCAACACTTTGTTCAAGGTTTCGGGATTGTTGCACTCCCAAGAACGCATGGGTTCCAAACGAATGCGTGCGCCATTGGCTCCGCCGCGACGATCAGAATGACGATAAGTTGAGGCTGAGGCCCAAGCGACAGTCACCATGTCTTGAACGTTCAATCCAGAAGCCGCAATGCTGCTTTTCAACTGCTCTATTTCTTTGGCTCCGATAATCTGTTCGGGTGCCGCGGGAACGGGGTCTTGCCAAATGAAATCTTCTTTGGGTACTTCGGGACCTAAATAGGTGCTGCTAGGTCCCATGTCTCGGTGGGTCAATTTGAACCAAGCTTTGGCAAAAGCCAAGTCAAACTCTTCGGGGTGGTCCAAGAAACGCTGGGAGATGGCCTTATAGGCAGGGTCGTAGATCAGCGACAAGTCGGTGGTCAACATGTGGGGTTTGTGCTTTTTCTCAGGGTCAAAGGCATCGGGGATATTGGCTTCAGCATCGCTGGCCACCCATTGGTGAGCACCGGCAGGGCTTTTGGTCAATTCCCATTTGAACTTGAACAAAGCAGCAAAGTAATCGTGGCTCCATTGGGTGGGAGTGCGGGTCCAAATCACTTCCAGTCCAGAGGTGATGGCGTCGGCTCCAGACCCGCTACCGTAGCTGCTGGTCCACCCAAATCCTTGTTCGTCGATGTCGGCTCTTTCGGGCTCAGCGCCTACGTGGGAGGCGGGACCTGCTCCGTGCGTCTTACCCAGAGTGTGACCCCCAGCAATCAGAGCGACAGTCTCTTCGTCGTTCATGCCCATTCGACCGAAAGTTTCGCGAATGTCTTTGGCGGCCAACAAGGGGTCTGGGTTACCATCGGGTCCTTCGGGGTTGACATAAATCAATCCCATTTGAACGGCAGCCAGCGGATTTTCCAATTGGCGGTCGCCTGTGTAGCGGTTACTTTCTAGGAATTTGGATTCAGATCCCCAGTAAACGTCGCTTTCGGGTTCCCATACGTCTTCGCGACCGGCACTGAAACCAATGGTTTGGAAACCCATGTTTTCCAAGGCTACGTTGCCGGCTAACACCATCAAATCGGCCCAAGAAATGGCCGCTCCATATTTCTGCTTAACGGGCCACAACAAGCGGCGAGCTTTGTCCAAGTTGGCATTGTCAGGCCAGCTATTGATGGGAGCAAATCGCTGTTGACCGGTGCGAGAACCGCCACGCCCATCGCCAGTGCGGTATGTACCGGCGCTGTGCCAGGCCATGCGAATGAATAATCCGCCGTAGTGACCCCAATCGGCGGGCCACCATTCTTGAGATTCGGTCAGGGCTGTTTCAATGTCTTTCTTGAGTTGGAAATAGTCGAGGCTGGCAAAAGCCTCGCGGTAGTTGAACTCAGGCCCCATGGGGTTTGACAAGTTTGAGTTTTGTCTCAACAAACTAAGATCTAGTTGAGAGGGAAGCAGTTGCGATGAAGTTTTCTGACCGTGAATGGTTACTCCATGTTGGGCATGGGCTTGTTCCATGTTAGTGCCGCTGCCGCCGTGAACGGGACATTGTGAAATGTCGCCGATGTGCTGGGCTTGCATTTGCAGGCCTACGGCCGCAAATCCCATGAGGATTAGTTTTTTCATATCGGTTAAATTGTTGGTTTTATGTTATTTGTCTATGCTACCCAAGACTCGCTTCATGAAGTCGGCAGCGGCTGTACGCACATCGATTTTTCCTTCTGAATCGCGCACAATGTTTAGAACCTCTATGGCTCCAAGGGAGTTGGAGATCAATTCTCCAATGACCTCGAGTTCTTCGTCTTTGAGACCGCGAGCTTCACTCAAGGATTCGAGGACTTCGACGGTCTCCAATAGGTAGTCTTCGTCGAAGTTCTCAGCTAGGTGTTTAATGATTGGCAATTTCATGGACCAAAGTTTCTAGGTTCTCAGCGCGGTTGGTTTGGACCTGGTTGATCAACGTTCCATTGTGGAAGGCAGCAAACGTGGGCAGGTTGCTCACATCGGCCAATTGGCGCGATTGGGGGTAGCGTTCCGCGTCTACGTATACAAACTCGACCCCTTCGGTCTCGGCGTCAAAACGTTTGAATTTGGGTTTCATCAAACGGCAATTTCCGCACCAGCCAGCGCCGTACTGAACCAGAACTTTCTCGTTCTGGCTCAGTACTTCGTGGAGATTATCGGCTGATAATTCGATCATTTTAGTGCTTGCTTAAGTAATCAGCAACTCCGTCACGAGTGGCAGACATAGCGTCTTTGCCTTCTTCCCAGTTAGCGGGGCAAACCTCGCCGTGGGTTTGGAGGTGAGTCATGGCATCGATCAAACGAATGTATTCGTTTACGTTACGGCCAATGGGCATGTGGTTGATAGACTCGTGGAATACGGTTCCGGTTTCGTCCAACAAATAGGTAGCGCGGTAGGTCACGTTGTCACCTTTTACGGTGTAATCATCTTCGGTTCCTTCGTAAACGATATCCAAAATATCCAAAGCTTCAGCCAACTCGCGGGTGGTGTCGGCCAACAAGGGGTAAGAAACACCCTCGATACCGCCATTGTCTTTGTGGGTATTCAACCAGGCAAAGTGCACCTCAGCAGAATCGCAGCTAGCACCGATTACGATGGTGTTGCGCTTCTCGAATTCAGCTTTTGCCGCTTCAAAGGCGTGCAATTCGGTGGGGCAAACGAAAGTGAAATCTTTTGGGTACCAAAACAAGACTACTTTTTTCTTGTTGTTAACGGCTTCTTCAAATACGTTCAATTTGAAAGTGTCGCCCATTTCGCTCATGGCGTTAACGGCGATGTTCGGGAATTTTTTACCTACGTAACTCATAGTATCAGGAACAAAATTACTACCCCTTTGTTTATAAGTAAAATCAATAAGATTTATCTTTACATAAGAAAAAGTTATGAATGAAAGCAGCATCACCCGTCATCAACTCAATGGATTGCAAGCCTTGCTCAGACACGGATCGTTTGGAGCCGCTTCAGAAGCGATGTTGATTTCGCAACCGGCCCTTTCGATGCAGATTCAAAAACTGGAGACCCAGTGCGGTTTTCCCTTGGTTGATCGAGGCGCCAAACCCTTGGCATTGACCCCCATGGGGGAGTCATTCATGGCCCAGGCTAAGCTTGTGTTGCAAGCCTTTCATGACCTAGATGATACCTTGATGGATTTGCAGTCGCGCATGGAAGGCGAGTTGCGACTCGGAGTGATACCCACCATTGCTCCCTATTACATACCCAAGGTGGTGGGTCCATTCTTACAAGCGTACCCAAATGTACAACTGCAGGTGCGCGAATTGACCACTGAACGCATTCTCGCTGCTTTGCGCGCAGGTGATATTGATTTGGGAGTGCTGGCTATTCCCATGGCCCAAGATTATCAGGCATTTGAGGTTCAAGAGCTGTTTCAAGAGCCCTTGTGGATTTACCACCAAGGTGAACAGGCATTGGAGTCCATGCCCTATGTGGGCTTGGCTGAATTGGAGAATTACAATGCCTTTTTGTTGAACGAAGGTCATTGCCTGCGCGACCATGTCTTGATGATTTGTGGTCCTAGAAGTTTGAACCAACGGAAAGGATTGCAGTACCAATCGGGCAGTTTGGAAGCCCTCATCAATTTGGTGGATCGCTACGGCGGATTAACTGTGATTCCTGAAATGGTGCGCCAAGGCTTGACTCCAGACCAACAAGGCCGAACCCTGCCGTTTGGCCAGGATCAAGCCCACCGTTCCATAGCCATCATTCATAACAAAAGCGGTTACAAACGAAGATTGGTATCGGCCTTCTACCGAATTTGTTCCCTTGAAAATCAAGAACTTGAAAAAAAGTAAAGATTTTTTTGGGGGATGGTCCCGATTATGGTGTTGTGTATTGTTATGGGGACACCCAAACCCACTTTCAGATTAACATGCGTATTATGGTTATTTTTGTAGAAGGTTCGGAGTTTTCATTGTTAAACAGATCACTACGGATATCATAGATTTATGAATATTTCATTCTCCTCTCTCAAGCGATTGTTCTTCGCTGCAGTGTTAGGATCGGGCGTTGGAGCTGCTCAAGCCCAAACCCTCTCCCAAACATCGTTCAGTCATTTTGAAAATGTAACCTCGGTAGCCACGCTTACCGCCACTGGTACAACCGGCACCCTGAGTTGGGCCGTAACAGGAACGGATGGTTCCCTATTCACCATCAATTCCTCAACCGGGGCATTGAGTTTTTCATCGGCTCCCGACTTCGAAGATCCAAGCGATGCAGATAGCAACAACATTTACGCCATTCAAATCGATCTAACTGACGGAAGCGGAACTACGAGTCACAACGTGAGCATTACTGTCACCAATACGTTTGAATTGGAAAATGAGTGCCCACAGATTACCAAAAAGAACAACGGTTCTCTGAAGTCAGGTCCCTATGTGTGGGGCTATGACCAAGACAATTTGATTTTCTCAACGGGTTCTGGAAGCTTGGAGATGCAATTTCCTGCGGGTACAGCTCATTGGGACATTCCCAACATTACAGCCTATTATACCAAAGGAGTAAAAACCTGGACATCTGATTTTGACCACCCATTGGTGTTGGCTTCAACGGGTTTTGATAGTTCAGCAAGCCAAAAGGTTTACTACAATTTTTACTCGGCTTCAGGAAGTTCCAACCTTGGAAACAACAACGTTTTAACCTTGGAGTTTCAAGATAGCGTTTTTGCATCTCGAGCAAATCGTAAAGCGGTCAAGCGCTTGTGCGGTTATGACTTGAGTGGGTCAACCCCAACGATCATTCCTGTGCCGGTTATCGGTACGCCTTACATTCCTGATTCCCTGGGAGACTGCGCCGGTGCTTCGCGCAATGTTAAAGTCGTTGCCACTGCGGGTACTGTCGGCAACACGTTGGCATTCCAATGGTACAAGGGGGGTGTAGCTATCACCGGTGCCACTTCAGATACGTTGAAATTGGTTAATGTGAGTTCGGCGAATGCCGGTACTTATTATTGTTTGGTTTCAGAGGTAGACAATGGTGATACCTTGGTATGTAACTCAAGCAACGATATGATTTATACGGTGCAGTCTGCACCTTCTATCAGTGTGAGCCCCGCTTCGCCTTCTATTGTCAGCGGATATTCTGCCTCATTAACCGCTTCAGGTGCTTCTACCTATGCCTGGTCTCCAGCAACCGGTTTGAGTGCAACCACGGGAGCGACCGTAACGGCAAGTCCCACAGCCACAACTACCTATACGGTAACTGGAACGGGCGCTAACGGTTGTACCGGTACCACTACTGTTACGGTAACCGTGACTCCCGCTTTGGGAGTTTCGGCTGGAACGACCATCAACAACACTTGCAATGGTGGAACCGCTGGTCGCTTTTCGGTCTTCCCCTCTGGCGGAACGGCACCTTATACTTATGCGGCATTTGACCCAAGCAACAACAGTGTAACGGCATCTGCTAGTAACAACGACAGTGCTGTGTATTCATCACTCGCTGCTGGCGCTTACCAAGTAATTGTAACCGACAATTCCAGCGACACCATTTCCATTTGGATGACCATCTCTCAGCCTACGGCTGTAGTGGGGGCAGCTTCAATTACCAATGTTTCTTGTAATAATGGAACAGATGGATTGGCTGTCATTAGTGCTTCTGGAGGTAACGGTCCCTATTCTTATAAAATTGGTTCAGGAATATTCCAGACTAACGACACCTTTAAAACCCTTGGTGCTGGTCAATACCTCATTACTGTTGTTGATCAGAATATTTGTTATGACACATTTAGCATTTATGTAACAGAACCTTCTGTTCTGTCAATAACTAAGACTTCTCAAACAAATTTGATATGTGCTGCTGACACAAATGGAGCAGTATTAATAACAGGATCTGGAGGAACAGCACCCTATACATATTCTATAGATAATATCAACTTCCAATCAAGTGGGACTTTCTCCGGCTTAACTAAACAGTCTTATACGGCAACAGTCAAAGATACTAATGGATGTACTAACACCTTGGCATTCACCATCACCCACTCCGACAACGTAGATCCCACCGCGGTTACGCGCAGCAATACGGTTTACTTGAATGCTTCAGGGGCAGGAACCCTGGTGGCTGATAGCGTAAACAATGGCTCCAGTGACAATTGCGGCATTCAAAGCATCAGCGTGAGCCCCAGCTCTTTCGCCTGTGCTGACTTGGGTGTGCAGCAGGTGGTTTTGACAGTTACTGACCTGGATGGCAACACAGATACAGCCCACGCCTATGTGACGATAGTGGATACCATTTATCCGCAGGTGACAGGCCTTGCCTCTATCAATAGCTACTTAAATGCCAATGGTGAAGACACCATTCACGTCAACGATGTGGTTACTAGCCTTTCCGATAACTGCGGCGTGGCCAGTTATTACATCAGTGATTCTACATTCACTTGCAGCGATACCGGTGCCAACATGGTTCAAATCATCGTGGTTGACGGCAGCGGCAATAGGACGGCCATTGACTTGGTGGTCAATGTTTCAGATACGATCTCTCCAACTGTTTTGGCTAGCAACCAAGTCTTGTACTTGGATGCCAACGGTGCCGCTAGTTTGACCTTGGCCGATGTAAACAACGGCAGTTACGACAATTGTGGCATCGCTGAAATGTGGATGACTGATTCGACCTTTAGCTGCGCAGACACAGGAACTTCTACCATTCAGTTGCATGCTACTGATGCCGCTGGCAATAGCAGCTATGCTACCGTGACGGTGACGGTATACGATACCTTGGCTCCTGTTATACGGGCTCAGGACCTGGTGAGTTATTTGGGAACCAACGGTCAGGTAAATGTTACTGTTAGCCAAATCGATACTGGCAGCTATGACAACTGCGGCATTGATACTAAAATCCTCAGCAAATCGAGCTTCAATTGCACCGACACCGGTAATAATTCCATTACCTACACGGTCACAGATGCAGCGGGTAACAGCAGCGTGAAAACCCTGACCATCCGTGTATTAGACACCATCGCTCCCACGGTGGCCACCCAAAACCTGGTTCTTTATTTGGATAGTTTTGGAAAGGTAAACACCACAGCCACTGCTGTAAACAATGGTAGCAGCGACAACTGCGGCTTGGCTAGCATCGCCTTGTCTCAAGACAGTTTTGACTGCTCGCACGTGGGCGATAACTTCATCACATTCACGGCAACCGACTATAGCAACAACCTAACATCGGTAACCGTAACCATTTCAGTATACGACACCTTGGCTCCGACCTTGGTGCTCCAGCAAGACACGGTTTACTTGGATACGGCAGCCTTTGCCTCTATCGTGTCAACCGATATCATTGCCTACTCGTATGATAACTGCGGCATTGATTCTGTATTGATCAGCCAAACCACCTTCGGTTTGAGCGATACCAGCGTCGTTACCGTTTGGGTGACTTTGAAAGATAAGAACGGCAATCAGACCGGTCCTGACTCCGTATTGGTATATGTCATGATTGCAGACAGCGATTCAGACGGCATCATGGATTACCTCGAAGGCGGTGGAGACAAAGACGGCGACGGGGTCAACGATTACTTGGATTTGGATGCTGACAACGACGGATTGTTGGATTTCGTAGAAAACGACTTCCAGAACTTCAAGATCGATTCTGATTCAGATGGTATTCCCGATTACTTGGATTTGGACAGTGACGGAGATGGCATTTACGATGTTTTCGAAACCGATGGTGTAGATGGAGATGTAGACGGTGTGGTTGGCATAGGAATGCCTAGCGTCAACAGCCAGGGTGTTCCAGATTCGGCTGATAACGGTTTGGGATATACCCCCGTTGACACAGACAATGATGGTATCTATGATTTCAAAGATTTGGATACAGACGATGACGGAATCAGCGACGCCACTGAGCGCGGAGCTACAGCCATTCCCGTTGACACCGATGCCGATGGCATTCGCGATTGGCGCGATACCGATTCAGACAACGACGGCATTGCCGATGCCACCGAAGGATCCGTAGATAGCGATGGCGATGGTGTAGGCGACTGGCGCGATACCGATTCAGACAACGATGGCATCTTGGATAGCATCGAGGGAACCACCGATACCGACGGAGATGGTACTCCTGATTATTTGGATTTGGATTCAGATAACGACGGCATTAGCGATGCAATTGAAGGT